>NZ_JBWBWM010000008.1:0-240543 GCF_056174665.1 Bradyrhizobium sp. WYCCWR15520 | reverse complement strand
GCCGTTGCGCATAAGGAAAAACGCACACGAGCATACAGGTACAGCGGAAACACTCCGGCCTTCCCTGCGCAATGGCTTTACGGCTTACTTCGTGCTCTCCCCGGAGAACGGCTCTTTTGCCTCCGTCGCTCCACGAGATAATTCGTGAAACTTAACGCCAGCACCGCGGCGCCCGAACCACACGACTTCGCCGTACGCTTCAGGCGCGTACGTCGAGCGCGCCATCAGCGTCCATCGCATCTCACCGCACGTTCGTGACGATGGCCAACGCCCCTCATCTTGCCGTGAGACGGGCGGAGTTATGCGACTGATTTGGGTGAGAACGAAAGCGGAATATTTTTGATTCACGGCCTTGACACAATTTCTGAAAACCAGAAGTGATTTGCCTGCCGGGCCAGGTGGCGCAGTTGCGCGTTCATATTTAGCTTGCGCGCGGAGCAAATCAACTCGGACTCCGTAGGGTGGGCAGAGGAGCGATAGCGACGTGCCCACCATCTATCACCGATCGTGCTGCTTGATGGTGGGCACGCTTGCGCTTTGCCCATCCTACGACATTGCCCGCTTCGCCGCATGGCCGTTTTCGCGGGATTTGCGTCATTTCGCACCGGATATAGCGGCTGTAGACTCCAGTTCAACTCAGGGAATATCGAGCCACGCGTATCATGACATCGCGACGCCTGTTGTGGAGCGCCCTTGGCGCTGTCGTACTTCTCGCCATCATCGGTGGCGGCTGGTTGTGGTCGCTGCCGCCGTCGCCATCCGCCGCAGCACCACCGCCGATCGCGCAAGCCGAGCGCGACGCGACGGTCGCCGCGTTGAAGCCGCCGAAGCGGCAGCGGCCGCTGGTCGCCATCATCGGGATCAATGACGCCACCGAGACTACCGACTATCTGATGCCCTACGGCATCCTGCGGCGGGCCGACGTTGCCGACGTCGTCGCGCTGGCAACGAAACGGGGTCCCGTGAGGCTCTATCCGACGCTCAAGGTCGAGCCGGACGCGACGATCTCGGAGTTCGACGCACAGCATCCCGATGGTGCCGATTATGTCATCGTTCCCGCGATGAGCAGGGATGACGATCCCGAGGCGCTGCAATGGATCAGAAGCCAGTCGGCGAAGAAGGCAATCATCATCGGCGTGTGCGTTGGCGCCAAGGTGGTCGGCGATGCCGGACTGCTGCATGGCAAGCGGGCGACCACCCACTGGTATTCCGTCAAGGAGTTGCGTGGCAAGCATCCAACGATGCGCTACGTCGAAGACCGGCGGCTGGTGGTCGATGACGGCGTGGCGACGACGACAGGTATCACCGCGTCGATGCCGATGTCGCTGACGCTGATCGAGGCGATCGCCGGACGCGACAAGGCCAAGGCGGTCGGCCGGGATATCGGCCTTGCCGAATGGGACGAGCGACATGACAGCGACGCGTTCAAGTTCACGCGCCCATTTGCGCTGACGGCCATCCGTAACACGGTCGCGTTCTGGGCCCACGAGCAGCTCGGCATCGAACTCAAGGAAGGCGTCGACGAGGTGTCGCTGGCGCTGATCACCGACGCGTGGTCGCGGACCTACCGGTCACAGGCGGTGACGTTCGCACGCACGGCCGGCGCGCAGCAGAGCCGCGGCGGCTTGCGGATCATTCCCGACCAGGTCGCGGCGAACTGGCCTGCGGCGCGATTGCTGCCGAGCGATGCCACGAAACCGGCGGAAGCACTGGACAATGTGCTTGCGGGCATTGCTGCGCGTTACGGAACGGATACGGCCGACTTCGTCGCGATGCAGCTTGAGTATCCGAAACGTCCGTAGCGTGGGCAAAGCGACCGCGTCCGCCGTAGCTCAACGAGCGAAGGCGGAAGCGTGCCCACCATCGACCCATGCCGTGTCGCGAATGGTGGGCACAACTGGTTCTCTCGTCATTGCGAGCCAACGGGGCGCGCGTTCGCGCGACCCGTTGGCTCGCAATGACGTGGAGAGAGCGTGGGCCTCATGGTTCTCCCGGCGATGCGAAGCATCGTCTGGAGACGGCACTCCGCGCCTCCTCACCATGAGGGTTCAATTGTTGCTACGCCCTCCGAAGATCATCACCGCCACGGCTCGACGATGATCTTGGTGTGCGCTTCGGGGTTGGCGAGATCGGCGAAGGCTTGTGCCACGCCGTCGATGCCGACGCTGGCGGTCACCATCGAGGCGGCGTCGACCTCCCCTTCCGCGATCAGGCGCAGCGAATAGGCGAACTCCTCCGGCGTGTAGCCCAGGACGTACTGAACGTTGAGCTCCTTGAGGATGCCGAGCATCGGCTCGGCGCGGTCGGTTTCCATGCAGACGCCGACCACGACGATGCGCGCATCGCGCGGCGCGCCTTCGAACACCTGCTGGATCAGGCCGGGAACGCCGACGCACTCGAAGATCAGCGCGGGTTTCAGCGCCGGCAACAATGCCTGCAATGGCGGGCGCACGGCTTTTTCCTCCGGCGACATCTGGGCGTGCTCGGCCCAGGTCGCGTAAGGCTGCGAGCGCGCGGGATCGACGACGACGTCGGCACCGAGCTGTTCGGCGAGCGCGCGGCGGGCCGGCGAGTAATCGGCGGCGACGATCGGATGCAATCCCCTGATCTTCAGCGCCGCAATGACCGCAAGCCCGACCGGACCGCAGCCGATCACAAGCGGCACCTCCCCGCCTCTGATGTTGGCCTTTGCCACCGCATGCACACCGACGGCGAGCGGTTCGGTCAGCGCGGCGTGTTCGGCGGCGAGGCCATTGGGGACTTCGAGCAGCAGGGCTTCGCTGAGCAGCATACGCTCGGCGTAGGCGCCGACATCGTCGTTGGAATAGCCGATGCCCTGCGGGCCGTCCGCGGTCAGCAGCGCCGGCAGCGAACAGACTTTCGTGCCGGGCTTGAATTTGCCTGTCGTATCAGGACCGTAATCGAGCACCTCGCAACAGAATTCATGGCCGAACACGACGTCGCGCGACAGGTCCATCGGCTTGCGGCCGGGAAAATGCCTGGCGAGTTCGACCATGCGGTGTGCGTGCTTGCGCGCATGCAGGTCGGAGCCGCAGATGCCGCAGGCCAGCGATTTCACCAGCACCTGCCCGGCGCCGGGTTTTGGCTCCGGCATCTGGTCGACGACAATTTCCCCATTGCGGAAAATGGCTGCGCGCACGAAAGACCCTCCCGGTGATTTTCTTCACCTTAGATCATGACGTGATTTCATGGAATCGCATCATCATCCAGGGCAAGTACTCATAAATTCGCGGTCAGCTCATTCCCCAACAGCGGGCGGAGAAGCGGACAACGCTCTACTACATCGGGTGAGTCCGTTAATCGCGGTTGCCCGCGGACGCCAGCTTCCGGCCTATCCAAGTACCGAGCGCAATTGTCGTCAGCAATGCGCCCCAAAAAACGAGCAAAGGAACTGGATCAAAGGCGACATCGGTTTTTTTGAGCCAGAGATATGCGACGATTGCTCCGATAAAACTTGCTGTCAGGCAAATTAGACGAGCAACATCCCGGCGGTGCACGAACATTCCGACAGGTACGCCGACAATCAGGCCGGGGATGATTGAGGCGAGAAACGCTCCGCCTCCGAAGACAACAAAAATAATAAAGACGCCAAAGCCATCCATCCGTCAGTGCTCCAGTTCGCGCACCATCTGCATTTACAGGACGCCTGCTATTAAGTGACAAACCCACTAAACCAAGACATCATTAGGCGCTGTGTTTCAAACGCTGTTTCAAACACTTAATTCTGTAAAACCACATCTGAGAGTCCACAAGCGAACCGACAGCTTGACGCCCATTGGTATTTTGATCGTACGCAACTGGGGATGCGAGTCGGCACCGTGTTGGAAGTATTGATTACCAAGCGAAGCCTGACGAAATGGGAATGGCGGGTCTGTGACCGCCAAGGCACGACGATCATGGGCGGGTTTGAAACCACCCGACCAGCGGCCAACTACAGGGGTAACCGGGCGCTATTCCTCCTGTTATCTACGCGCTGGGCATTACGGTGATCGCTCAAAACATCGCGGGCCAGAGCGAGTCGGAAAACCTGTTTCCACCTTTCCGCATCATGCTCTGGCACGGAGGATCACCACGAATAGCGCACCACTTGCTGGCGTAGGAATTGGTGACGTTGGAAAACTGGCCTTCGAAGATCGCGGCCGCAGACCAGCCGTTCAGCCATTTCATGACGGTGAGGTTACTGACGCCGGCCTGAAAGCCGCCCGGAGTATTGCCGCTGCAGGTGACGGTATCGCCGCTCGACGCCGGATCGGGCGCGCAGGCTGCGTTCGCGGGTGTCGTCGACAGGCACAGGCCAACGAGAAACGCCGACATCGCGACTGCCCGCGCAGCCACAGCCCGATGGCGTCGGCCCTGCGCCGACGATAGCAATTGAAAATACAACGCCCGAACCCCATTCCCCGGCGCTCTGCGGCGCCATAGGAACTCACTAGCATGGGTTCCGCCGTAGAATTACGGATGCGGGGATGAATCCGCCAGATTTGCACCACAACCAAGCGTTCTACGGCACCGATGTGGCACCCGCGCCACGTTTTTGGCGGGTGTGACCACGACTCAGTGGCCGCGCAGGATCAGGCGTTGGGGGACGGCTCGCCCGAGACAGCCAGAAGCTGCGAGCGGCGGACGCGCTCGCGATGGGCGGTGTAGAGGCCGCTTGCGACAATGAACGCGGCGCCGGTGATGGTGTAGGCATCAGGCACTTCGCCGAAGATGAAGAATCCGAGCACGCTGACCCACAGCAATTGCGTGTAGGAGAATGGCGCCAGCACGGAGGCGTCGGCATAGCGGAACGCCAGCACCACGATCCACTGCCCCGCGGTCGAGGCGATGCCGATGAAAATGCCGAAGGCGATGTCATGCCAGGTCGGCGTGACCCAGACGAACGGCACCAGCGCGGAGAGAATGCAGAGGCCGACGATCGAGGAATAGGCCATCACGGTGATGGCGCGCTCGGTGCCGCTCATCATCCGCGTGATGATCAGCGTGCAGGCCCAGGCCAGCGCCGAGACCAGCGGAAAGAACGCCGCCGGGTGAAACGCGCCGGTGCCGGGACGCAGGATGATGATGACGCCGACGAGACCAACGCCGGTCGCGATCCAGCGGCGCAGGCCGACCTTCTCGCTGAGAAAGATGATCGACAGCGCGGTGACGAACAGCGGCGCGACGAAACCGGTGGCGGAGGCCTCCGCAATCGGGAGGTACCGCAGGCCGGAGATGAAGAACAGCGACGAGCCCAGGATCGTCAGGCCGCGCAAAAGATGCAGACCGGGACGATTGGTCTGCATCGCAAACAGCGGGGAACCCGGCATCATCGCCGGCGTCATGATCATCGCGAACACCAGGAAGCGGATCCAGGCGATCTCGATCGAGGGCAGTGTCGCCGAGAGATATTTCGCCGTCACGTCGGAGGCGCCAAGAAATACCGTCGAGGCCAGCACCAGCGCGATGCCCTTGAACGGCCGGTCGGCGCGCGCGGGCGCCTTGCGGATCGTCGACTTCTTTTCGGGCAAAGGCAGATGAACGCTGTCCAGCCTGGCGGCTGCGGCGGGGGGCGGTGTCACGGCAATCTCGAAGGCGGTAATTTCGAATCGGGCGAGGTTGTAAAAAACACCAATTCGCCCGATGCGACTAGGTCCGAAAGCGGGATGCGGATATGCGCTGAGGGGCCAATTGCAACACTTTGTTAAGCACGGTGTTTACGGTGATGTGTTTGAGGAGCGCATGCGCGCGATGACGTGAACTCCGCTTCAACCTCGCCCCGCTTGCGGGGAGAGGTCGGAATTTGCGCGAAGCGCGAATTCCGGGTGCGGGGGTACAGGTCTATCGGTGAACGCATGCTCGCGGAGAGAGCCCCTCACCCCTACCCTCTAAGAGCAAGCTTCGCTTGTCTCGACCCCGCGAAGAGCGGGGAGAGGGAGAAGAGGTCACAGCATCGGCAGGCCGCGTGGCTTGGGGCCGCGTGGGAAGGCCTTGTCGAGTGCGACGATCTCCTGCTCGCTGAGTTTCAGATCCCCTGCCCTCGCATTCTCTGCCGCGTGTTCCGCGCTCGACGCCTTGGGAATCGCGAGCACCGATGGCGCACGCGTGAGAAACGCCAGCGCGACCTGGCGCGGGCTCGCCTGGTGCGCATCCGCGATCGCCTGCAGCACCTCGCCGCCCTTGCTGCGCGGCGATGGAAACTCATCATGACCGAACGGCGAGTAGGCGACGACGGCAACGCCATGCTTCTCGCACCACGGGATCACCGCGTGCTCGATCGCGCGCTCCAGCAGATGATAGAGCACCTGATTGCAGGCGATCTTGCCTTCGCCCGCGACATCGAGCAGTTCGTCGAGATCATCCTCGTCGAAATTGCTGACGCCCCAGGAGCGGATTTTTCCCGCGGCCACTAGATCGTCGAACGCCGCCACCGTTTCCTCGAACGGATAGGAGCCGCGCCAGTGCAGCAGATAACAATCGAGATAATCGGTCTTCAGCCGCTTCAGCGAACGCTCGCAGGCCGTGACGGTGCCGCGCCGCGAGGCGTTGCTCGGCAGCACTTTTGAAACGAGAAAGAGTTTTTCACGCGGCAGCCCTGCGATCGCGTCCGCGATCACGAGCTCGGCATCGCCATACATCTCGGCGGTGTCGATATGGGTCATGCCGGTTTCGATACCGCGGCGGAGCGCTGCGATCGCCGCCTTGCGGTCACCGCGGTCGAGATACCAGGTGCCCTGCCCGATCACGGATACGTCCGCACGGCCTGCGCCGAATTTTTTCTGCTTCACGATCACCTCAACTTCTGATGATGCCGACCACACGACGACGCTGCTGCCCGAGCGAGTTCTCGGCGGGCAGACCGCGCAGCCAATCCCGGAAACTTGCGATTTCCGGACAATCCGCAGTACCGGCGGGCGCAATCAGCCAGTCGCCGAGCCCGGATCCCTCCGTCACGCGATCGCAGCGGTAGCCCGGATGGTGGCCGACCCCACGCGCGATCAGCACATCGACCTTGCCCTCGATCAGCTCGGCCAAGCCGGCGGGCTGCAGCACCCGCAAGCCGATTTCCTCGTGGGCTGCGCGAAACTCCGCCAGCGCCAGACGCCGCAGATCGAAATTGCCGTGCACGCCCAGTTGCAACAGCGCCGCGCCCGTCGGCTTCAGTCGCACCGTTGCGTCCGCAATGCGACGAAAGCCGTCGGAAATTTTTGGCAGATAGGCTTGGCCGGCCTCGGTCAGGACAAGCTGCTTATGCAGCCGCTCGAACAGGCGCACGCCCAGGCGCGCCTCCAGCGATTTCACCTGCTGCCCCACGGCGGCAGGCGTCACATGCAGCTCATGCGCGGCGAGCTTGAAGCTGAGATGCCGCGCCGCGGCTTCGAACGCGCGCAGCGCATTGAGCGGTGGAAGGATGTAGGTCATCGCCGTCCAGTTTGTCACTGATAGGCCGCAGCCTTGCAATAGATTTTCTTGAGCAGAACCGCAGCAACAATGCTTTGCCCCAGGGTGATGCCGCCGGTTACGGTCGGTCTGCAATTTCCGGAGATCCCATGCCCCGCCGTATCGATCATCTCGTCATTTGTGTCCGCGATCTGGCGCAGGCCGCGCTGGATTGGCAAAAGCTCGGTTTCACCCTCACGCCGACCGGCGTGCATCCGTTTGGAACCAGCAACCGCCTGGCGATGTTCGGGAACAATTTTCTGGAGTTACTGGCCGTCACGGACGCCGCGGCGGTGCCGCCGGCCGCGCCTGATAGATTCAGCTTCGCCGCCCACAACCAGGATTTTCTGGCCACCACTGAGGGAATGTCGATGCTGGCCTTGCACAGCACCGACGCCCATGCCGATGCGGCGCGCTTCAAGGCCGATCACGTCAGTGCCTATGCGCCGTTTGATTTTGGCCGCGATGCGGTGCTGCCGGGCGGCGGCACGGCGCGCGTCGCATTTTCACTGGCGTTCGCCACCAATCCCGCCATGCCCGGGATCGCCTTCTTCACCTGCCAGCAGCGTCACCCGCCGGAACTGTTCTGGAAGCCCGACTATCAGCGCCACCCCAACGGCGCCTTGCGCGTGATCGAGGTCGTGATGTCGGCGCAGGAGCCGGCGGCGCACCGCGATTTCCTCGAGCGCGTCACGGAAAGCGAAGCCCAGTCTGTGCCCGGGCGACTGACGGTCGGCGATAGCTGTGATCGGATCACCGTGCTCGATCCGGCCGAGATTGCACGCCGGCTGCCGGGTCTCGCCGGCGATACGTCGCCGCGCTTCTGCGCAGCGCGTCTGGCGGTCACCGATCTCGATGCGACCAAGCGCGCACTGAAAGACAACGGCGTCGACTTCGAGATGACCGGCGCCGTGCTGCTGATCCCGCCCGCGGCGTCGCATGGTCTGGCGCTGGAATTCGTCGAACAGGAGACAAACTGACATGGCTCAAATTACTCGCCATAATCCCGCAGCGGTCCACGCGCCTTCCAGCGGCTACAGCATGGGGCTGGAACTCGGCCAGCATCGCCGGCTGTTGTTCGTCAGCGGACAGGTGCCGGAAAATTCCGACGGCAGCGTGCCCGACGGTTTCGAGGCGCAATGCGAGCAGGCCTGGCGCAACGTCATCGCGGTGCTCGCCGCCGCCGGCCTCGGCGTCGAGCATCTGGTCAAGATCAATACTTTTCTGACCGACAAAAGTCAGGTCCTGGCCAACCGCGCCATTCGCCGCAAGATGCTGCAACGAAACGAACCGGCTTCCACGGTGATGATCGCCGAAACAGTCGACGGCAAATGGTTGCTGGAGATCGAGGCGATCGCCGCGGAATGAAACGCGTACCTGCGGGGGACATCTCATGGGCGAAATTCATCCATTCTATCAGGCGCATCGCGGCGCAATGGAAGCCGCCATGCGCGAACGCCTCGATCTTGCCGAGACGATGTTGCGCGAACGCGCGCATCTCGCGGATTTGGACAAGGTCAGACAAGATGTGATGGATGAGTTCGAAATCGTGCTCAGCCAAATGCCTTATGTCGGAGGTGCGGCTAGCCGCATGAGCGACTTCTTCATCCGCTTGATGGGCTTTATGGCTATCGGGCGCGTGCTCCGGCGGCATGGCGTTGCTCTACCAATAATCGGCGATATCGAGCGAGAAAGTTACAAGGCTCAATTGCTGACCGTGCCGGAGGCCGAACGGCTCGCTTCGGGACGTCAGTTCATGTCTCGGGAGAACCAATCCTTACTCCGCGAGCAGGCGACAAAAAGCCTGGCGAACGAATATCCAGAGGATTTTGTCTACGATTTCGTCGAGCCAGGGCCCGGCGACAGCTTTGAATTCGGTATCGATTACAAGGCTTGTGGCTTCTGCAAATTCGCCGCTCGTCATGGAGATCAAGAAATCCTCCCACACATTTGCGGACTTGATTTCGAGGCCTACGCAACGCGTGGCATTCGTTTGGAACGAACCCCGACGCTGGCTGGCGGCGCCAGCCACTGCAATTTTCGCTTCTCCCACCTCGAAACAAAGTAGGACATGCGAGGCCGCCGCTTCGGGTCATTCATTAGGTGTGATTTCGGTTCTGCGCGAACCGCTCGACAAGGTCGGACCAAAACGGAATATATTTGATCTGTGAAGGCCAAGGCTTGCTGTTCCAGCTTGTGAACTCTCTTTCGAAATAGTCCTTCAGATTGGCACCGTAGTAGATTGCATCGGTGTAGAAGATGGAAAAAACAGGGTTGCCCGCCTCATGCGGCTGCTCGGGCAAGTATCGGTGACCAATCAGCGGGATTAGTTTAGGTGCTCGGGAAACCACTTCCCGCAGAACCTGCGCGCGAGCGCGGGCGCTGGAAGGTAACTTCCCCCACTCAGGCCACCAGAGTTGCCCTTGCTCGACGGACTTACGAAGCCCTTCGAAGGGCCAGTCCAGTGCATGCCTTATCGCGCGGTCGTCCATCCAATCGTGCCCATCCACCGGCCGCTTCCGCCTCAACAGGGCTACTAGGTCCGGCGGAAAGACCAAACCAAATCGGCGTTGCGCTCGGTCGAGTTCAGATTGTGTGTAGCCCTTGGTCCACCGACCGATAGTATCGCTCGACTTCCCCACCGCCAGTCTCCCGACTAACTTGCCCCTCATGCTTGCGGCCTTATATGCCATCGGTCGTATGTCTACTATTGGCACGTTTGAGACATCCCAACAGGCCGTTCTGATGTCGGTTCATCGGGGTAGACCGGAAGTGATCGGCGCAGCGCCGAAGTGACGCGATTGACCCGAAGGCGACATCCTCCCGGATGGAAAGTGCTGTCTACGTAGTATAGTGTGATCGGAATATCGGTTGTGAGGGAGGGAACTATGCGAAGGACACTTGCTTCAGCATCGCTGGTTGCCGCGATAGTGGTCGGCGTTACCTTTCCATACGCCGCAAACGCACAGCAGACTCAGCTCGCGCAGGCTGGTGAAGACGTTGCGCAGGGCATGTCGCGCGAGCGACTAGATCGTATCGCGGGCGTTATGAAGCGAGAGGTGGCCAACGGCACGTTCTCGGGCACCGTCACGCTGATCGCCAGGCGCGGAGAGCTGGTCCATTTCGAGGCAAACGGCTTTCAAGACGCCGCTAAGACTAAGCCGATGGCGAAGGACAGCATATTCCGCATGGCATCAATGACTAAGCCGATCGTGACGGTTGCGGCGATGATGCTGGTCGAGCAAGGTGTCTTCAAGATCAACGATCCGATCGCGCGGTACCTGCCCGAGTTGAAGGATTTAAAAGTCGAGGTGAGCAGAACGAACGGTGACGGCACCACAACGATCGAAGATCTGCCAGCGAACCGGGCGGTCACGATCCAGGATCTCATGCGCCATACATCGGGCTTCTTCTATGGTGGCGCCATGAAGTCCAAACGGCTGAAGGACGCCTACGAGCAGGCCAATGTCGAGGCTGGCGAGCAAGATATCACCGGCGACGAGATGTTGAAGCGGCTAGGACAAATCCCGCTAGCTTATCAACCTGGCACGAATTTTCTCTATTCGATCTCGGTGGATGTTCTGGGCCTCCTTCTTGAACGCGCAACAAAGAAGCCGTTGGACGTTGTGCTGCAAGAAATGGTCATCGGCCCGCTCGGCATGAAGGACACGGCATTCTGGGTACCGGGGGAGAAAGCCTCGCGGTTGGCGGAGGTGCTTGATAGCGATCCCTTGAAGAAATTCTCACTACGCTTCTGCAGGACCGAAAGCGAAATCAAGATGTCCTACTTGAAGGGTGGCGCCGGCATGTGTGGTACTGCTGAAGATTACTTCAAGTTTTTGCAAATGATCCTGAACGGTGGCGAGTACGAGGGCAGGCGGTATCTCTCGAAGAAGACTGTAGAGTTCATGCTGCAAAACCATTTAGTTGGCATGGGTGGTTCCACGGAAGCTTCAACGGGTCCTGGCTACGGGTTTGGACTTGGTTTCGCCGTCCGTCTGCAGGACGGTTTTGGTTGGAGCCCGGGCTCAAAGGGCGATGCAATGTGGGGCGGCATATTCGGAACCAGCTTCACCATAGACCCCAAAGAAAAACTGCTCGCCATCCAACTGACACAAGGTGCCACCGCCCGCGTGCAAAGCCGGCATTTGTTCAAGAACCTCGTCTACGGCGCTATGGTCGAGTGATGGAATAGTGGGCTTGGCGCTCCGAGCGCGAAAAGCGCCACTTCGCCTCTTGGCACTTTTCGGAAGTGGTGGTCCCGATGCGTGATGTCCGCAGTTGGGGGAAGACCGGAAGTAGTCGGCCGACGACCAAGATGACGCGATTGATCCGAAGGAGACGTTAGCGAGTGCGGACGCGGCGTCTTGTAATTCGCGAGCTTTGTCGCGTGAGGTTCGCTCCGTCCTGTCACGCAAGGCCCCTGCCTATGACAGGAACACTGCCAGAATTCCACTGCCTTCTATAGATTCCGATTGGCTCCAAGGAGGTCTAGTATGCGCTCCGCTAAGCTGGAGCAAAATGCAGTAGTTTTCATCGCCTCCCGATAGGGACAGCTTTATGCCGACAACGCTTCGAGAGATGGCGCTCACACTCGATCTTGTGGCACGCACCACGCGCGTGGTCGAGGATGCAGGCCCGAGCCCCGGCGCGATCTACATGATGAAGATTACGACGCGGCCATCGAAAACGGTCGGCCTGACATTGCGACCAGCTCTTGACACACGTGTGCCGGACCTGCTCGTGAGGAAGCGGTAGCGCCTTGCGATCGGAAAGGGACAAGGCGGGTGCCACAGAATGCGAGACTCGCGTGACTTCTCAGTGGCAGTACCAGGTTAGGTTCGATCTGAACGATTCTGCCACGGCGGAATCGGTACGCCGAAAACACCGTGTTCCGGCACTGACGTCGCTGTTCGATATCCTCGCCGAGCATAGCGCTGCGCTGAAATGCCAGTTCGACGCCTTTGCGGAGTATGTCGCCGCGGCAGAAGAGCACGGCGTCGAAAACTATCCGCTCTACCAGTGGACGAAGGCGACGATCGAAAATCCGGCGAAGAAGGAAAAGTATTTGAGATCCTTTACAGTCTACGTGGACGACCGGGAGGTCTATGCCAAGGAGATTGCTGACGCGCTGGAGGCGGACTTGCAGCCGCTCGCCACTAGCGGGCTCATCAAGCGAATATCCAAGTACGATACCAATCCCGCCAACAATCCTCAGCCGCCGCAGGGCCCCCGCGGGCGGAGCTAGCCCATCCGCGAGAGCGAAATGAATGCCCCGCTCCCGGCACTTTTCGGACGTCACAACCGGACGCAGGAATGTCTGTTGTTGAGAGAAGAACGGAAGTCGCGATTGTCCTTGGAGTATGGCGGCATCATATGGGGGCCAAGGAACACTGTTGCTCGCGTCTAGTCGGCTCCAACTTTGTCACCAATTGGGGAAGCGTCGGCTTCTTCGGTCCCTTGACTGTGCATCCTGATCTCCAGGAGCGAGGTATCGCCCGAGCACTGCTTGCGAAAACCATGGAGCAATTCAATGCCTGGAATACGCGGCATGTCGGGTTATTCACATTCTCAGATAGCGCGAAGCATATCGCCCTATATCAAAAATACGGCTTTTACGCGCGTTTCCTCACAGCAATCATGTCGGCAAAAGCGGTGCGGCAAACGGCAGCCGGATGGTTGCGCTTCAGCGAGTTAAGTGAAGCGCAGCGAGAGCAGGCTCTCCAGTCGTGCCGGGACGTAGCTGAAACGGTTTACCCGGGTCTCGACCTGTCCGGTGAGATAGGCGCGACGCATGCGCAGGGTTTGGGTGATACAGTTTTGGTTGAAGGTGCCCGTGACATCGCGGCGTTCGCAGTGTGTCACTACGGGCCGCGCAGCGAAGCCGGCACAGACACCTGCTTCGTTAAATTCGGTGCAGCTCGCGACGGTGGATCGGCCGAACACGACTATCTCCGGCTGCTCGACGCGTGCGAGGCTTTAGCGGTCGCTGCCGGCATGTCGAACTTGCTGGCTGGCGCGAACATGGCGCGCCACGAAGCCTATCGGCATCTCGTCGCCCGCGGATTTCGCAGCGAAATTCAGGGCGTGACCATGCACAGACAGAACGATCCCGGCTATTGCCGCCCCGGCGCCTACATCATCGACGATTGGCGATAACATCCAGTAGGCGTGACTTCCGGAAGGGGTCATTCGTCGGCCCGCAACACAATCGAGATCGGCAGATCAAGGCCGGCGCCTTAGCTGTCTTCAGGTTGACGCTTAGCTCTGAAGAGTTCCCTCAATCACGACCCGGGCCGGGCGGTATCAAAGAACCGAAGCGCGTTCTCGTACAGCCTTGCGGGTCATGCCGAAAGGCGCGATGATGTTGTACCGGGCGCATCGATCGTACCGGCGCAAGTTCAACGAATGTCCTGCTTCGTCCTGCGGCTAAGTAAATGCTGGGAGGGGTCGATGGCGCACGTTGGCAAGCACGCGATCGTGGTGGGCGCGGGAATTGGTGGTCTTTTAGCCGCTCGCGCTTTGGCGGATCATTTCAACGAAGTGACCGTACTTGAGCGTGACGCGCTTCCGGATTCACCTGATCCTCGCAAAGGCGTACCACAAGGACGGCATACGCACGGATTGCTTGCCCGTGGGCGCGAGGTACTTGAACAGTCGTTTCCCGGGTTTACTGAAGGAATAATTGCCGAGGGAGCGGTAGCTGCGGACATCGTCAACGATGGGCTTTGGTTCAACTACGGTGTCTATCTTCACAACGCGCCCAGCAAGATGGTTGGGCTCGGCGTGAGCCGACCGACGCTGGAAAGCTTCGTGCGACGGCGGCTCGTTCAACTACCCAATATTCAGGTGCGGGAGCGACGTGACGTTGTGGAGCCCGTGTTTGATCGCCCGTCGGGCCGCGTGACCGGTGTTCGCGTCCAATCAAAAAATGGTTCAGGTGACAAGGAAACAATAGAAGCCGATCTCGTGGTTGATACAACCGGTCGCGGGTCATCAAGCCCCACATGGCTCAATGCGTTTGGTTTCGCAAAACCGCCAGAGGAGCAGATCACTATCAATCTCGGCTATGTCACCCGCTTCTATCGTCTCAAACCCGAACATATGGAGAATTATTTGCATGGCAGGAAGTTCGTTCTTATGGGAGCGTGTTTGCCTGATTTTCGCTTCGGTGCCCTTTTGCCACAGGAGGGCGAACGTTGGACCGTGACGTTAGGCGGTTACATGGACGATCAAGTACCGGTCGATGATGCTGGTTTCCTTGAGTTTGCACGTAGCTTGCAAAAGCCGGAAATATTTGACGTGATCCAGAATGCAGAACCGCTTACGCCGCTTACGTCATACAAGTTTATTTCGAACACACGACGCCACTACGAAAAACTGGCTCACTTTCCAGAAGGCTATCTGGTGTATGGCGACGCCTTGTGCAGCTTCGATCCGGTCTATGGTCAAGGAATGACGGTAGCCTGTGTAGAATCGCTGGCCTTGCGCGAGTGCTTGGCAAAAGGAACGCAAGGAATTGCTCGCCGTTTCTTCCAGATGGCTAGTCGGTTCATTGAAACTCCCTGGCAAATCGCCGTGGGCAGTGACTTGCAAAACCCGCGCGTTGAGGGCAAGCGGACGGCGCAGGTGCGCTTTGTCAACTGGTACATAGCGAAGTTTTACCGAGCGGCGCAACATGACGCCGAGCTGGCAACCAAGTTTTTGGAAGTGGCCAATCTTATGCAACAGCCAACCGCGTTGCTAAGCCCAGCGAATGCGCTAAAAGTGTGGAGTGGAAGTCGGGACATACAGCATCGCGACCTTGGTCGGGGGCGCCAAGCCGCCTAACCACGGTAGACGCGCGCCAGCAGACAGCATCGCCGGCTTCTGCACTCAATCTAATGAGCAGTGCGATCACAGCTACGCAAGCGCTTTTGCAACTGCGTGGCGACGGCAGCGAGGTGCGCATCCGTCCCGAGCTGGGCGGCCTTGGTGCGCGCCGCCAGGAAGGCGAGTGCCCCTTGCCGGGTTGGCCCATGTCTCAAGGGGGTCATCAGCGTTACTACGACTCCGAACAATGTCCGCGTTATCCCAGCCAACAGACATCGCCGCTGGAGTGCGACATGGTGCGCAAAGAGCCGTAGGGTGGGCAAAGGCGCCCTTGCGCTGTGCCCACCATCCATCGACACGTTCATCGTGAATGGTGGGCACGCTTTCGCTTTGCCCACCCTACAATTCTGTGCCTAGTAATTACTCGCCGTTGCCTCGTTCGGAATCCCCTCGATCGGGCATTCGTCGGTGCCGACCGTCGGCCGCGTCATCGCTTCGACCATCTCGCGCGTGCCTTCGGGATCGGCGATCCACTTCGCATAGAAATCGTAGGGGCACTCCGCCACGCCCTTCGCGTCTTCGCCGGAGTTGATCTTGCCGGTGTAGCCGCGATGCAAGAGCTTGAAGAGGTGGTTCTGCGACTGGTTGTTGCGGCGGGCGTCGCGGATCAGGTTCTTCGACAGGGCTGCATACTGGATGCCGTACTCCTCCTCGCCGGTCTCGCCGAGCGTACGGCCGTCGAAGCCGATGATCGCGGAATGGCCGAAATAGGAATAGACGCCGTCGAAGCCGGCGGCGTTGGCGACCGCGACATAGACGTTGTTGGCCCAGGCCATCGCCTTGGAAATCAGCACCTGCTGTTCCTTGGCCGGATACATGTAGCCCTGGCAGCGCACGATCAGCTCCGCGCCTTTCATCGCGCAGTCGCGCCAGATCTCCGGATAATTGCCGTCGTCGCAGATGATCAGGCTGATCTTCAGGCCCTTCGGGCCCTCGGAGACATAAGTGCACTTTCCGGGATACCAGCCCTCGATCGGCACCCACGGCATAATCTTTCGATACTTCTGGACGATCTCGCCCTTGTCGTTCATCAGGATCAGGGTGTTGTAAGGCGCCTTGTGCGGATGCTCCTCGTGGCGCTCGCCGGTCAGCGAGAACACGCCCCACACCTTGGCCTTGCGGCAGGCTTCCGCGAAGATCTCGGTCTCGGCCCCCGGGACCGACGAAGCCGTCTCGTACATCTCCTTGGAGTCGTACATGATGCCGTGGGTGGAATATTCCGGGAAGATCACGAGGTCCATGCCCGGCAGGCCGAGCTTCATGCCCACGATCATGTCGGCGATCTTCCGGGCGTTGTCGAGCACCTCGGCCTTGGTGTGCAGGCGCGGCATTTTGTAGTTGACGACCGCGACGCCGACCGTGTCGTTGCTGGAAGAAATGTCACCGTGGAGCATTGGATCGCCTCTTGTTCTGGTTTGGGTTTGAAGGATCGCTAGAGCATGTGGTCTTAGTCAGACAAGTTAGCCGCAGACGCGCTTTACCTCTCCCGCTTGCGGGGGCCGAGACGAGCGAAGCGGCAGTGTCGCCCGCGGAGACAGCCCCACCCCAACCCTCCCCCGCAAGCGGAGCGCACCTTCTTCGTGGTTGCAATCAAATCTGGTTTCATCATGCTTTAGTGGCTGATCATCCATGGCCGCGCAGTCGGAAAACCCTTCGCGCCGCCCTTTGTCTTGGTCACCAGCCGCGCCGGCTTCTTCTTTCCGGATGAACAGCAGCCGCAGCCGGGACCGTGGGACGCCTTGTATTCGCCTGATGTCTTCGGCGCGTGGGCGCTGCGCTCGTTGGTGGCGATTGCTTTCCGCTTGTCGGACGGCATGCAGAAGAACGCCGGCGCGGTCAGGATTACGCGCGGCGATTCATTGTCGCAGCGCGGGCAGTCCTGCGGATTGTTGTATTCGGACATCGGCCGTATGTCGGTGAACGGACCGCAATCGTTGCAGAGATACTCGTAGACGGGCATTGGGTTTCCTTGCGCGAGGGTCCGGAAGGGAATTTGGCGATGGCGGATGCGGGGCGGCCGGCACGCTTGAGCCGCCCCGCATCCTTCTCGCGCAGGGATCACTTGTCCGGCGAGATCGGCATCTGGATGTCGCCCGTGATGTGTTTGATCGGCCCCGCCGACGACGGCATGATGTCGAAGTCAAAGATCTCCGTCGGCAGCCACAGCGTGGCGCAGGCGTTGGGAACGTCGACCACGCCGGAGATGTGGCCCTGGCACGGCGCGGTGCCGAGGATCGAATAGGCCTGCGCGCCGGAATAGCCGAACTTCTTGAGGTACTCGATCGCGTTCAGGCAGGCCTGGCGATAGGCGATGTGAACGTCGAGGTAATGCTGCTTGCCGGCCTCGTCGACCGAGATGCCCTCGAAGATCAGGTAGTCCTTGTAGTTCGGCGTGATCGGCGACGGCTTGAATACAGGATTCTTGATGCCGTATTTGGCAACACCGTCCTTGATGATTTCGACCTTCAAGTGCAGCCAGCCAGCCATTTCGATGGCGCCGCAGAAGGTGATCTCGCCGTCGCCCTGGCTGAAGTGCAGATCGCCCATCGACAGCCCGCCGCCCGGCACATAGACCGGGAAGAAAATTTTCGAGCCGCGCGACAGATCCTTGATGTCGCAATTGCCGCCATGCTCGCGCGGCGGCACGGTACGGGCGCCTTCCGCGCCGACCTTGGCCTTGGCGTCGCCCTTGGCGCGACCGGCATGGGCGGTCGCGGCAAACGGCGGATTGGCAAGACCCGGGACGCGGGTCGGGTTGGTCGCGATCAGTGCGGTCTCGCGCTCGTTCCAGGTCGCCAGCAGCTTCGGATCGGGCAAACAGCCGATCAGGCCGGGATGGATCAAGCCGGCAAAACTCACGCCGGGCACGTGGCGCGACGAAGTGTAGAGACCCTTGATGTCCCAGATCGATTTCTGCGCCAGCGGGAAATGATCAGTGAGGAAGCCGCCGCCGTTCTGCTTGGAGAAGAAGCCGTTAAAACCCCAGAGGCTTTCCTTCAGTGGACCGACGTCGAGCAGGTCGACGACGAGCAAATCGCCGGGCTCGGCACCCTTGACCCCGATCGGACCGGACAGGAAGTGCACGATCGACAGATCGATGTCGCGCACGTCGTCGGCGGAATCGTTGTTCTTGATGAAGCCGCCGGTCCAGTCATAAGTCTCGATGATGAAATCGTCGCCCGGATTGACCCACGCCACGATCGGAATATCGGGGTGCCAGCGGTTGTGGATCATGTCGTTCTCGTAGGCCGACTTCGAAAGATCGACCTTGATCAGTGTCTCTGGCATCGATAGCTCCCCTTTTTAGAACACAGGTTCAAACGGACAGGAATTTCGAAACTTGCGCGGCGTCGACGCTGTCGCGCGGGTCGTCGCGGACGATCTCGCCGTTCTCGATGACCAGCACGCGGTCGGCGATATCAAGCGCAAAGCTCAAGACCTGTTCGGAGACCACGATGGACAGGCCGCGCTCGTCGCGAATGCGTTTCAGCGTGCGCGCCATTTCCTTGATGATCGACGGCTGGATGCCTTCGGTCGGCTCATCCAGCAGCAGCACCTTCGGCTTGGTGGCGAGCGCGCGCGCAATCGCGAGCTGTTGCTGTTGACCACCCGACAGATTGCCGCCGCGGCGGTTCTTCATCTCCAGCAGTACCGGAAACAGCTCGTAGATGTCTTCGGGCACCTCCGAGCCGCCTGATACGACCAGGCCGGTTTCGATGTTCTCTTTCACCGTCATGGTGGAAAAGATCATGCGGCCCTGCGGTACATAGGCGAGGCCTTTTGCCACCCGCTCGAAGCTCTGCATCGTGTTGAGCTCGGCGCCGTCCATTTTCACCGAGCCGCTCTTCGCGGGCAGGATGCCCATCAGCGATTTCATCAGCGTGGTCTTGCCCATGCCGTTACGGCCCATGATCGCTACGATCTCGTTGGGCGCCACTGACACGTTGAGGCCGTGCAGCACTTCGCTCTGGCCGTAAGCGACGTGAAGATCCGAGATAGCCAGCATGCCCCTACTCCCTCAATGTCCCAGATAAACTTCGATCACTTTCGGATCGTTCTTCACCTTTTCCATTGTTCCCTCCGACAGGATCTGGCCCTGGTGCAGCACCGTGACCTTGTGGGCGATGTCCTCGACGAACTTCATGTCGTGCTCGATCACCAGCACCGAGCGGTCCTTGATGATGCGGTTCAAGAGTTCGGCGGTCTTGGCGCGCTCGCTGACGCTCATGCCAGCGACGGGCTCATCGAGCATCAAGAGTTCCGGGTCCTGGATCAGCAACATGCCGATCTCGAGCCATTGTTTCTGGCCGTGGCTGAGCTGGTCGGCATAGGTATCGAGACGATCCTTCAAGAAGATCATCTCCGCGACCTCCTCGACGCGCTGTTTCACGGCGTCATCGCGCTGAAAGGCGAGCGAGCCGAACACGGAGCGGCCGCGCGGATAGGAGATCTCCAGATTCTCGAACACGGTCAGATCTTCGAACACCGACGGCGTCTGAAACTTGCGCCCGACGCCAGTCTGCACGATCTGATTCTCCTTCAGCTTCGTCAGCTCCTTGCCGCGAAACTGAATCGAGCCCGAGGTGGCCTTGGTCTTTCCGCAGATAAGATCGAGTACGGTGGTCTTGCCGGCGCCGTTGGGACCGATGATGACGCGGATTTCGTTCTCCTCGACATAGAAGGAGAGATTGTTCACGGCCTTGAAGCCGTCGAATGACACCGTGAGCGCCTCGACCGCGAGCAGAAAGGGCTTGGGTTGGTGACCGATGAGCATGCTTGCCTCACTCTGCCGGTGCGCCGTCGGCGACGGAATTGTCGGCCCACGCGCCAGGCTTTGATTTGCGTGATGCCAGCAGCCGGTCGATGCGCGGCTGAACGTAATCGGCCCAGATTCCCGACAGGCCGTTCGGGAACGCCAGCACGACCGCGATGAACAGCGCGCCGAGGCCGAACAGCCAGAGCTGCGGGAAGGATTCCGAAAGGCTGGTCTTGGCAAAATTGACCAGCAGCGATCCCCACACCGCGCCGAAGATCGACATCCGGCCGCCGACGGCGGTGTAGATCACCATCTCGATCGACGGCACGATGCCGACAAAGGACGGGGACATGAAGCCGACATTGAGCGCGAACATGGCGCCGCCGATCGCGGCGAACACCGCGGCCATGCAGAAGGCGAAGATCTTGAAGTTGGCGACGCTGTAGCCGGAGAAGCGGACGCGGTCTTCCTGTTCGCGCATCGCCACCAGGATACGGCCGAGCTTGGTCAGGCGGATGAACTGCGCGATGCCGATGCAGGCGAACAGCAACACCACCTCGACGAAGTACAGGATGATCTTGGCATGGTCCGGCCGGATGTCCCAACCCTTGAGGGTGCGCAGGTCGGTCATGCCGTTGATGCCGCCGGTATAGCCTTGCTGTCCCACGATCAGGATGGTCAGGATCGCGGCGACGGCCTGGGTGATGATCGCGAAATAGGTGCCGCCGACGCGGCGCTTGAACATCGCGGTGCCGATGATCAGGGCGAACAGGCCGGGCACCAGGATGATTGCGGCGATGGTAAAGGTGAGGCTGTGGAACGGCTGCCAGAACAGGGGCAGCGAGGTGATCTGATTCCAATCCATGAAATCCGGAATGCCCGGTGTCGACTGGATCTTGGTGTTCTCGACGCTGGAGGCTTCGAGCTTGAGGAACATCGCCATGCAGTAGCCGCCGAGGCCGAAGAACACCCCCTGCCCCAGGCTCAGAATGCCGCCATAGCCCCAGCACAGCACCAGCCCGATAGCGACAAAGGCGTAGGTCAGATATTTGGCGACCAGGTTGAGGCGGAACACATCCAGCGACAGCGGCAGGATCACGAACAGGATGGCGGCCAGCGCAATGAAGCCGATGAGTTCGGATCGATTGAAGAAGCGTGAGTGGATGATCATGACCGTGCCTGTTTCTGTTATTTGCGGACTTTTAGGGCGAACAGGCCTTGCGGCCGCAGCATCAGAATTCCGACCACAGCGAGCAGCGTGAGCACCTTGGCCATCGAACCCGACATGAAGAATTCCAGCGTCGACTGGGTCTGCGAGATCGAGAAGGCGGAGGCGATGGTGCCGAGCAGGCTGGCGGCGCCGCCGAACACGACAACTAGGAAGGTATCGACGATGTAGAGCTGGCCGGAAGTGGGCCCGGTGGAGCCGATCATGGTGAAAGCGCTTCCGGCGATGCCGGCGATGCCGCAGCCTAACCCGAAGGTGTAGCGGTCGACCTTCTCGGTATTGATGCCGACGGCGCCGGCCATGATGCGGTTCTGCACCACGGCACGGACCTGGCGGCCCCAGCGGGATTTGTACAGGACGTAAGCGACCACGATGGTGATCAGCACCGTCAGGCCCATCACGAAGACGCCGTTGATCGGGACTTCGATGCTGTCGGTCACCTTGAGCGAACCCAGCATCCATTGCGGCAGCTCGACGCCGACTTCACGCGGGCCGAACACCGAACGATAGGCCTGCTGCAGCATCAGGCTCAGGCCCCAGGTGGCAAGCAGCGTATCGAGCGGACGTTTGTAGAGATGGCGGATCAGCGCCCATTCGACCAACATCCCCAGCGCACCGGAGGCCAGGAAGGCCAGTATCATCGCCAGGAAGAAATAGCCGCTGAACAGGCTCGGCAGAAACGCCTGGAAGAAGTTCGACGTCATCCAGGTAACGTAGGCGCCGAGGATCATGAACTCGCCATGCGCCATGTTGATGACGCCCATCTGGCCGAAGATGATCGCTAGGCCCAGCGCCATCAGGACGTAGACGGAAAACAGGATCAGGCCCGCAAACCCCTGCATAACGAAGATGGAGCCCAGATCGCCAATCGAATAGTCGCCGAACATCGATGTTTCTCCGTCGGGGGGATAAAGTCCCCGCGCCGCGAGCAAAGTCGCGACGCGGGGTCGTCAAGCGCGGATTGACGGTCCACGCCAGGGAGCTCTGCTCGGGAAGCTTGCGGAAACCGCTGCGCTTACTGGTAGCCCTTCGGGAACGGATCGGGCTCAACCAGATCCGACGTCTCGAAGATCAGTTCGAACTGGCCGTCGAGTTTGGCGCGGCCGACCCGGGTCTTCGACCAGAGGTGATGGTTTTCATGGATGCGCACATAACCTTCGGGCGCTTCCTTGAATTCGACGCCGGGCGAAGCGGCGGCAATCTTGTCGACATCGAAGCTGCCGGCCTTCTCGCAGGTCAATTTCCAGAGCCACGGACCGAGATAGCCGGCCTGCGTCACGTCGCCGATCACGGTCTTCTCGCCCCACAGCTTCTTGAAGGCGGGAACGAACGCCTTGTTGTTGGCATTGTCGAGCGACTGGAAATACTTCATGCAGGCATAGGCGCCCGCGATGTTTTCGCCGCCGATGCCGTCGATTTCGTCCTCGGTCACCGAGATCGTCAGCAGCGCCTGCTTCGAGAGGTCGACGCCGGCCGCCTTGAGCTGCTTGTAGAAGGCGACGTTCGAGCCGCCGACCACGTCGGTGAAGATGACGTCGGGCTTGGTCAGCTTGATCTTGTTAATCACCGAATTGAATTGGGTGCTGCCGAGCGCGTAATATTCCTCGCCGACGACCTTGCCCTTCAGCACGTTCTCGACGTGCTTGCGCGCGATCTTGTTCGAGGTGCGCGGCCAGATGTAATCCGAGCCGATGAAGAAGAAGGATTTGGCGCCCTTCTCCTTGGCGATCCAGTTCAGGCCAGCGAGAATCTGCTGGGTGGCTTCCTGGCCGGTGTAGATGACGTTCTTGGACTGCTCGAGACCTTCATAGAAGGTCGGGTAATAGAGCATGCCGTTGTACTGCTCGACGACAGGCAGCACCGCCTTGCGCGAGGCCGAGGTCCAGCAGCCCATGATCGCGGCGACCTTGTCGTTGACGAGAAGCTTCTTGGCCTTTTCCGCGAATGTCGGCCAGTCGCTGGCGCCGTCTTCCTGGATGAACTTGATCTTGCGCCCGAGCACGCCGCCCATGGCGTTGATCTGTTCGATCGCGAGCTTTTCGGCCTGGATCGAGCCGGTCTCCGAGATCGCCATCGTGCCGGTGGCGGAGTGCAGGATGCCGACGGTGACTTCCGTATCGGTGACCGCGAGGCCCGTGGTGTTGACGGTGGCGGTTGCAGGAGCCGCCCCGAATGAGGGCCGGGGAAGGATCGAAATGAGCGGCAAGGCCGCTGCGCCCATCAGCAGTTTGCGGCGAAGCGGCGACTGCAAGCCCTTGTTTGGTTCGTCTGACATGAGCACCCCATTTTTTGTTCGAGAACGCTTATTGGTCAGGCGAGGATTGCCCAGAATTGTGCACTGCACAGATACGTGGGATTGCGTATACTGCACCGCAAAATAGCGACGTAGGTTTCTGGTACGGAGTTTGCTGGCTACGCAGGGTCGGGCAAACCGGGCAGGAGCAACTAAGTGGCAGGGCGGCAGCGGATAGACCGCGTCAGGCGCCAGTATAATCAGTGGGTTGCCAACCAGACGCTGGAAGACTACGCGCTGCGCTTCACCGCCAAGAGCGCGCGGCGGTGGTCCGCCGCCCGCGTCGCCAATACGGCCCTTGGCGCCATCTCGTTTCTGGCACTCGAGGCGATCGGCGGCACGATTACGCTGAATTACGGCGCGACCAACGCCACCGTTGCCATCCTTGTCGTCAGCGTCGTCATCTTCTTCTGCGGCCTGCCGATTGCCTATCATGCCGCCAAATGCGGCATCGATATTGATCTCCTGACCCGCGGCGCCGGCTTCGGCTATATCGGCTCGACCATCACCTCGCTGATCTACGCCTCCTTCACCTTCATTTTCTTCGCGATCGAGGCGGTCATTCTCGCCTCCGCGCTGGAGATGTGCTTCGGCATCCCCCGCCCGATCGGCTATCTCATCAGCGCCGTGGTGATCATTCCGCTGGTGACCTACGGCATCACGCTGATCAGTCGCTTCCAGTTGTGGACGCAGCCGATCTGGATCATCCTGCACATTCTTCCCTTTGTCGCGATCGCCTACGCCAATCCGCACTCGTTCACGGAATGGCGAAAGTTTGCCGGCGAACACGGCGACCCTGGCGGGCATCTCGATCTCTTGCTGTTCGGTACCGCCGCCTCGGTGGTGTTTTCGCTGGTGGCGCAGATCGGCGAACAGGTGGACTTCCTGCGCTTCCTGCCGCGCGACCGCCGCACGTCGCGAACGTCGTGGTGGATTGCGCTATTGATCGCAGGCCCCGGCTGGATCATTTTTGGCGCGCTCAAGCTGCTGCTGGGATCGTTCCTCGCCTTCTTCGCGTTGAGTCATGGCCTCTCCAGCGAGCAGGCGGCCGAGCCCGCCCATATGTATCTCGAAGCGTTCCGCTACGTGCTGTCGCAGCCGGACATGGCGCTGGCGCTGACCGGCAGCTTCGTCATCCTCTCGCAGATCAAGATCAACGTCACCAATGCCTATGCCGGCTCGATCGCCTGGTCGAACTTCTTCTCGCGGCTGACGCACAGCCATCCCGGCCGCGTGGTGTGGCTGGTGTTCAACGTCGTGGTCGCGCTGCTGCTGATGGAGATCGGCGTCTACAAGGCGCTGGAGCAGACGCTGGCGCTCTACTCCAACGTGGCGATCGCCTGGGTCGGCGCGCTGGTCGCCGATCTCGTCGTCAACAAGCCGCTGGGGCTCAGGCCACAGCACATCGAGTTCAAGCGCGCGCATCTGTGCGACATCAACCCGGTCGGCGTCGGCGCGATGACGATCGCGACCATCGTCTCGATCTCGGCGTTTTACGGCCTGTTCGGCCCGACGGCGAGGGCGCTTTCCGCCTTCGTGGCGCTGGCGGTCGCCTTCGTCACGGCTCCGCTGATTGCCTGGGCGACGGACGGAAAATACTACATCGCGCGAAAACCGAAGCGGAGCTGGCAGAACCTCGAATCGATCCAGTGCTGTATCTGCGAGCATTCGTTCGAGCCGGAGGACATGGCCTCCTGCCCGGCCTATGCCGGACCGATCTGCTCGCTGTGCTGTTCGCTCGATGCGCGCTGCCACGACCTCTGCAAGCCGCATGCGCGCGCCGGCGCCCAGGTCTCCGACATGCTCGGGAAACTGCTGCCGGAGAAAATCTACGCGCGGATCAACTCGCAGTTCGGACATTATCTCGGCGTGTTCGCGGTTTCCGCCGGCCTCGTTGGGCTGACGCTGGGGCTGATCTATCTGCAGACCTCGGCGACGATGCCCGCCGAGAACTTTGCGCTGTCGGACGTGCTGTGGAAGGTGTTTTTTGCGCTCAGCATCATCATCGGCGTGGTGGCATGGCTGTTCGTGCTGGCGGAGCAGAGCCGCCGCGCGGCGGAAGCGGAGACGCGGCGGCAGACCACGCTGCTGATCCAGGAAATCGACGCGCACAAGCGCACCGATGCCGAATTGCAGCGTGCCAAGGAAGTCGCGGAATCGGCGAACCTAGCCAAGAGCCGTTATGTGGTGGGGTTGAGCCATGAACTGCGCTCGCCGCTGAACGCAATCTCCGGCTATGCGCAATTGCTGGAACAGGATACGAGCCTGGCCACCAAGCCGCGCGATCAGGTGCGCGTGGTGCGACGAAGCGCTGACCATCTGTCGGGACTGATCGACGGCATTCTGGACATTTCCAAAATCGAGGCGGGGCGGCTGTATCTGTCGCGCGACGAGGTGCGCCTGAGCGAATTCCTCGACCAGCTCGTCGGCATGTTTCGCGTCCAGGCCGCCGCCAAGGGCATCGATTTCGTGTTCAAGCGGCCCGCTGTGCTGCCCGTCGTGGTCTATGCCGACGAGAAGCGGCTGCGGCAGGTTCTGATCAACCTGTTGTCGAACGCGCTGAAGTTCACGCAGACCGGCAGCGTGCAGTTCGTGGTGCACTACCGCAGCCCGGTCGCCGAGTTCGAGATCATCGACACCGGGCCCGGCATCCAGGCGGACGATCTCGAACGCATCTTTGCGCCGTTCGAACGCGGCGCGCTCGGCGTCTCGCAGCCGCAGACCGGCACCGGACTTGGTCTCACCATCAGCCGGCTGCTGGCCGGCGTGATGGGCGGCGATATCAAGGTGGCGAGCGAGGTCGGCAACGGCAGCACGTTCCGCGTAAAAATCCTGCTCTCGGAAGTGACCAACCCGACCCGCATCGCGCCGGTGGAGGCGCCGATCTTCGGCTATCACGGCCCGCGCAAGACAATCCTCATCACCGACGACGATCCGACACACCGCGATCTCCTCCGCGAAGTGCTGACGCCGCTCGGCTTCATCCTGCTCAGCGCGCCTGATGGGCCCGGCTGCCTGGCACTGGCGCAACATTGCCGGCCCGATCTGTTCCTGCTTGATATCTCGATGGCCGGAATGGACGGATGGACGGTGGCGCAGACGTTGCGCGAGAGCGGCCACCATCAGGCCCGCATCCTGATGGTATCGGCGAGCGCGCTGGAGGCGCATGGCGCGCCGCTGGCGCAGCCGTTCCATGACGGCTATCTGATGAAGCCGATCGATATCCCGAAACTGTTGGAGACCATCCGGCAACTGCTCAAGCTCGAATGGCAGTATGAGGCTGACCAGATCCCTGCCCCGCACTGGAAGCCGGAGACCGGGTCGCGGCCGCCGGTGAAGCACGTCGAAGAACTGATCGGATTAGGCCAACTAGGTTATATCAGAGCGATCCAGGTCAAACTCGACGAGATCGGGAACGATTACCCCGAACATGCCGATTTCGTTTCGCAAATGCGCGCGCTGATCGACCGCTTCGATCTCGATCAGTACATGGCGACCCTGAAAGCCCTGCACAGCTATGATCATTGAACCGAAAAAACGCGACGTCGCCCTCGTCGTCGACGATTCCCCGGAGACGCTGCGGCTGTTGACCGATGCGCTCGACGGCGCGGGTATGACGGTGATGGTCGCGCTCGACGGCGCTTCCGCGATGCGGATCGTCGATCAGATCACGCCCGACATCGTGCTGCTCGACGCCGTGATGCCGGGCATGGACGGGTTCGAGACCTGCCGGCGGCTGAAGCGCGACGCCGGGCTCGACCACGTGCCGATCATCTTCATGACGGGACTGGCCGAGACCGAGCACATCGTGCGCGGGCTGGAGGCCGGCGGCGTCGACTATGTGACAAAACCGATCGCGGTCCAGGAGATGCTGGCGCGCATCCGCGTTCACCTCGCCAACGCCCGGCTGACCCAGAGCGCGCGCGCCGCGCTCGACGTTTCCGGCCGTTACCTCCTCGCGGTGAATGCCGCGGGCAAGATCCTGTGGGCGACGCCGCAGGCGCAAAAGCTGCTGTCGGACGCGTTTGCGGCCGAGGGCGACGACGTCGTGCTGCCGGAACCGATCCCGCAATGGCTCGATCAGGCCCGCAAGGGCAAGGCCGGCGCCAAGGCCGCCGTGATGACGGCGCTTCACGGCAACGAGCAGCTTCGCCTGCAATATATGGGCAAGCTCGGTGCGAACGAATTCCTGTTGCGGCTTGCCAAGGATTCAGGTGCCGACGCCCCGGCGGAATTCTCCAGCGAACTGGGGCTGACCACGCGCGAGGGCGAGGTGCTGTCGTGGCTCTCCAAGGGCAAGACCAACCGCGACATCGCGCAGATCCTCGGCCTCTCCCCGCGCACCGTCGATAAGCACCTGGAGCAGATCTACTCCAAGCTCGGCGTCGAGAACCGCACCGCGGCGGCGGCGATCGCGGTGAATGCGAAGAACCGGAGGGGCTGAGCGGCTGATTGCCCCTCTCCCGTCCTTCACGGGGAGAGGGCTGGGGTGAGGGGCTGTTTCTAAGTATTCGACTTGCGGCGAGAGCCCCTCACCCCGACCCTCTCCCCGCAAGAGGGGGCGAGGGAGAAGAGACGGCGCGCTCAACGTCGTCATTGCGAGCGAAGCGAAGCAATCCATCTCTCCTCACGGGTGGAGCGATGGATTGCTTCGTCGCTTCGCTCCTCGCAATGACGGTTGGGCAGGCCGCCCTCAGTTCACCGCCGCGAGCTTTCGCGGCTCGGCATCGCTCGGCCCCGCCGGCGCAATCAATCGCTTCAGTTCCGGGATGCAGGCCAGGCGGGCAGCGGCCATGCCGTTGCCGACGATGACAAGCGGTTCGCTCATGGCGCACCCTCACTCGGCGGCTTGGGCGCCACCGTAGGCTTCCGAGATCATGTAGCCGGACAGCGTGCCGTAGGCGGCGGTCCAGGCATCGGCGATTTCCGGAGTCCAGGCCTCGCCGAGCCCTTTTTCGAGCGTCCACAACAGCGTCCCGCCGACCATGGGATAGTGTTCGGGCTTGGCGCCATAGGAGACGTGACGCTTTGCCAATGCGCTGGCGGCCGGCAACACCGACCCGAGATCGCCGAGGCCGTTGACCACGACGGCGAGCGTTCCCATCAGCTTCTTGCGCTGTTCCGTCATGTCGGCGGGAAACATCGCCTTGACCGAGGGAGCGACTTCGAACAGGCGGTCGTAGAACAACACGGCTGCCTGTTCGGAAATCGGAGCGACCTTGGCGAAACTTTGCTGCACGAGATTGACTTGCTCAGGTGTCATTTTCTTCTCCTGCCTCTTCCAAGCCCGGCCTACGCCGGACCAAGCAAAACTCAGGCCGCTTCGACGAAGCGGTGCCGCTCGTAGAGGAACTCGAGCACGCGCTGCCGGCACTTGAGGTAACCGGGGTTGGTCGCGAGTTCGAGCCGCTTGCGTGGGCGCGCCAGCGGCACTTCCAGCACCTCGCCGATCCGCGCACTCGGCCCGTTGGTCATCATCACGATGCGATCCGACAGCAGCACGGCCTCGTCGACGTCATGCGTGATCATCAGGATGGTGTTGCCGAGCTTCTGGTGCAGCGCCATCACCGAGTCTTGCAGATGGGCGCGCGTCAGCGCGTCGAGCGCACCAAAGGGCTCGTCGAGCAAGAGCACCTTCGGCTCCATCGCGAGCGCGCGCGCAATGCCGACGCGCTGCTTCATGCCGCCGGAGATTTCCGACGGGCGCTTGTCCTTGGCATGGGCCATCTGCACCAGGTTGAGATTGTGCATCACCCAGGCGTCGCGCTCGGCGCGGGTCTTGGTCGAGGCGAACACCTTGTCGACGCCGAGCCGGACGTTCTCATAGACCGTCAGCCAGGGCAGCAGGCTGTGGTTCTGGAACACCACCGCGCGATCCGGCCCCGGCGAGTTGACCTCGCGGTTTTCCAAGAGCACGCCGCCATTGGTCGCGCCGGTGAGGCCGGCCACGATGTTGAGCAGCGTGGACTTGCCGCAGCCGGAATGGCCGATGATCGAGACGTATTCGCCCTTCCCGATGGTCAGGTTGATGTCCTTGAGCACCTCGGTCGTGGCGTTGCCGCGGGTGAAGGTCTTGTCGATGTGGTCGAGCTTCAGATAGGCCTGCATGACATTCTCCTTCAATTCAGTGCGGTGCCGCGGGTTACGATCTTCGCCAGTCCCGCAATCAGGCGGTCGAGCACGAAGCCGATGATGCCGACATAGAACAGGGCCAGGATGATTTCGCTGATGTGCGAAGAGTTCCAGGCGTCCCAGATGAAGAAGCCGATGCCGACGCCGCCGATCAGCATTTCCGCCGCGACGATCGCAAGCCACGACAGGCCGATGCCGATGCGAAGGCCCGTGAAGATGTAGGGCGCCGCCGCCGGGATCATGATCTTGGAAAAGAACTCCAGCGGATTGAGCTGCACCACCGCCGCGACGTTGCGATAATCCTGCGGGATGTTGCGGATGCCGACCGCGGTGTTGATGATGATCGGCCACACCGAGGTGATGAAGATCACGAAGATCGCCGAGGGCTGACCGTCACGGAACGCGGCAAGCGACAGCGGCAGCCACGCCAGCGGCGGGATGGTGCGCAGCACCTGGAACAGCGGATCGAGCCCGCGCATCGCCCACACCGACTGCCCGACCAGCGTGCCGAGCGCGATGCCGACAATGGCGGCAATCGAATAACCGTAGGCAACGCGCTGGAGCGAGGCGGACAAATGCCAGAACAGGCCCTTGTCGATACCGCCATTATCGAAGAACGGATCGAAGATCAGTTCCTTTGTGTCCTTGAAAACTTTCGATGGTGGCGGCAGGGTCGAGCCGGTGCGGCGGCAGACCAGTTCCCAGAACAGCATCAAGAGCGCGAGAACGATCAGCGGCGGCACCACGCGTACCGCGGTCTCTTTCGCCATCTTGACGTATTTCTCGGCGCGCGGCGCCTGCTTCGGCGTCATCGTCACCACCGGCGCCGTAGCGGCCGGTGACGCGGTCGGAACGGCTACAGCGGTGGCTTCGGCTTTCATCGCGGGCATCGACATTGAAGTTGTATCTCCGTGTTTCCTGAGCGGGCCGCCCGCAGCTTGCGCGCGGCCCGGGCTTGATCAGACTTCAACACGCTTGATCGACAGGGACTTCAGATAGGCGGCGGGGTTTTCAGGGTCGAACACCTTGCCGTCGAAGAAGGTCTCCTTGCCACGCGAGGTCGAGGCCGGAATGTCTGTTGCGGCAACGCCCATCGTCTTGGCTGCGTCGCGCCACATGTCCTCACGGTTGACCTTGGCGATCAGTGCCTTGCTGTCGAAAGAGGCTTCGTACTTGCCCCACCGGATATCCTCCGTCATGAACCAGAGATCGTGGCTCGGGAACGGATAGGAGGCGTGGTCGCGCCAGTATTTCATGATGTGCGGCGAGTTCTCGACGACCTTGCCGGGAATGCCGTAGTCGAACTTGCCCTTGGCGCGATCGGCGATGTCCTCGACCGGGCAGTTGATCCACTGCCGCTTGGCCATGATGGTCGCGAGTTCGCCCTTGTTCTCCATCTTGTCGGCCCACTGCTGGGCCTCCATGACCGCCATCAGGATCGCCTTGGCGGCTTTCGGATTCTTGTCGACCCACGCCGCGCGCATGCCGAGCGATTTTTCCGGGTGCTTGCTCCAGATCTCGCCGGTATTGATCGCGGTATAGCCGATGCCCTGATGGACCAGTTGCCCGGGCCATGGCTCGCCGACACAGAAGGCGTCCATGGTGCCGACCTTCATGTTGGCGACCATTTGCGGCGGCGGCACCGTGATGGTTTCGACGTCCTTGTCGGGGTCGATGCCGCCGGCGGCGAGCCAGTAACGAATCCAGAGATCGTGGGTACCGCCCGGGAAGGTCATCGCAACCTTGGCCGCCTTGCCGGCCGCCTTCTTCTTCTCGAACACTGCTTTCAGCGGCGAGGCGTCGACGCCAATCTTGAGATCGGCATATTCCTTGGCGACCGAGATGCACTGCGCATCGAGATTGAGTCGCGCCAGGAGGTACATCGGCGTCGGCACATTGTTCTGCGTCACCTTGCCGGCCGAGATCAGGTAAGGCATTGGCGTCAGGATGTGCGCGCCGTCGATGCCGTTGCCTTCCGAGCCGAGCACGAGGTTGTCGCGGGTCGTGCCCCATGAGGCCTGCTTGGCGACTTCGACATCAGGCATGCCGTATTTGGCGAACAACCCCTTGTCCTTGGCGACGAACAGCGGCCCGGCGTCGCTGAGCGCGATGAACCCGAGCGTCGCCTTGGTGACTTCCGGACCTGCGCCTTGCGCAAACGCGCCGGCCGGGAAATTCAGCTTGGCCGCGGCGAGCAAGGCCGCCGTGCCGCCGGTTGCCTTCAGGAGCTGGCGACGGCTGAAGCCGCGACGTGAGGGGGGATTGGTAGGCATCGTCATGGGCGTCGTTGTCCTTTTGCGTCAGTGCGTGAAACGGGGGCCGTCCGATTGGGTCACCGCGCTAGGCGCAAAAAGGCGTGTTCCAGGGAGGCCCCGGAATGGCGGCGTCACAATTCGGATGAGTGGTCTCAAGGGACGGCATCGATGGCGTCAGCACTAGCTATTCAAGCTCCGTGCCAAGCCTCGGGCAGCGCAAAAAACTTATTGATATCAGTATATTGTTAGATTTATGCCGCAAAACTAGGCGACGATCAGGAACCAGTCACAGCTTTCCAAATTTGCGATTCGCTCAATTCTTGTGCGTCGCACAAGAATTGAGCAGGCCGTAGAACTCCCTGCCTTAAACGTCCTCGCTGGCCTTCGCCATCATCGGCTTCGGCGCGTTTCCGGCACCCGGCTTCATCCGGAATTCGTAGGTCATGAGGTGCCAGGGTTCGCCAGCGGGCTTGCCGTCTGGCATCTTCGTATCCGTGCGCTTTTCGATCCTGGCGACCAGTTCATCCTTGACGCCGAACACCACATCGGAATCGAGATATTTATCGCCGTCGATGAAGACATGCGTGATCAGCGGCTGGTAGCCGGGCGCATCGACCAGGAAATGCACATGCGCCGGCCGCATCGGGTGGCGGCCCGTCTGCACGATCATCTCGCCGACCGGGCCGTCGGTCGGGATCGGATAGCTGCACGGCAGGATGGTGCGGAAGAAGAACCTGCCATCGGCATCGGTGATGAAGCGCGCCCGCGACGACGGGCCCTGCGTCGCATAGGCCGGCTTCTGGGAATCATAGAAGCCGTCGCCATCGGCATGCCAGATGTCGACCGGCACAGCCGCCAGCGGCTTGCCTTCGAGGTCGGTGACGCGGCTCTGCACGAACATCCGCTCACCCTGCAGATCGGCCGAGATATCGGTGCCATGCGGCGTCACCTTGTGCTCACCGACATAGAACGGGCCGAGCACGGTGGTCTCGGTGGCGCCCTCGCGTTCCCTGTGGTTCACGGCATCGACCAGCATCGACACGCCGAGCACGTCGGACAGCAGGATGAACTCCTGCCGGATCGGGGTGCACTTCTGCCCGGTCCGAGTCAGGAAATCGATCGCGTACTCCCATTCCTCGAAGGTGAGGCCGGTCTTGCGGACATAGTCGTGCAGCGACTTCACAAGTTCCTGCAGCAGGAATTTGGCGCGCGGATCAGGCGTATTGTCGAAGCTGCGGATCACGGCGGCGGTCAGTTCGGTTTCGCTGAATTGGCGCATTTTTGCTGTCCTGCGGAATAGACGAAGGCTGGCGCGACCCTACACCACCGTTCCACCTCGGATAAGCACGGCCGGTTGGAACGTGAGACACTTTTCGGCTATCAAGACGTCTCGCCAGCCGGAGATCAGCGCCGATGTTAGCCCCTACCCCCGCCTCGCCCGAGCAAGCCGGAATGTCCCAGGCGGCGCTCGATCGCCTCGAGAACCACCTGAAGCAGCGCTACATCGATGCCGGCCGCTTCCCGGGCACGCAGCTCCTGATCTATCGCCGCGGCAAGGTCGTGCACTCGACCTCGCAGGGCTTTGCCGATGTCGAGCGCAAGGTGCCGGTCAAGGACGACACGATCTTCCGCATCTACTCGATGACCAAGCCGCTCACGTCCGTCGCCTTCATGATGCTGGTCGAGGAAGGCCGCGTCGCGCTCGACGAGCCCGTGCACAAATACATCCCGTCCTGGAAAAACCTCGGCGTGTTCGTGGCCGGCACCCATCCGGCCTTCCTCACCCGTCCGCCGTCGCGGCCGATGCTGATCGTGGACCTGCTGCGGCACACCTCGGGCCTGACCTACGGCTTCCAGCAGCGAAGCAATGTCGATGCCGCTTACCGCGAGAACAAGATCGGCGAAGTTGAGAAAGCCGGCACGCTGCAAGGCATGATCGACGACCTCGCCAAAATTCCGCTGGAGTTTTCGCCGGGCGAAGGCTGGAACTACTCCGTCGCCACCGATGTGATCGGCTATCTGATCGGCGTGATCAGCGGCAAGCCGTTCGAGCAGTTCCTCAAAGAACGGATCCTCGATCCGCTCGGCATGAACGACACCGATTTCTTCGTACCCAAAGACAAGGTGCATCGTTTCGCGGCGTGTTATTCGGCCGATCCGCAAGGCGGCTTCAACCCGCTCGCCGCCGATCGCAAGGGCACGCTGACGCTGCAGGACGATCCGGCGACGAGCTCGTTCCTGGAGCCGCCCTCCTTCATCTCCGGCGGCGGCGGGCTCTGCTCGACGACGGCCGATTATCTCACCTTCTGCCGCGCGCTGCTCAATGGCGGCGAACTCGGCGGCGTCCGCCTGCTGGGCCCGAAGACGTTGAAGCTGATGACGTCGAACCACCTGCCGGGCGGGGTCGACCTGCCGGCGATGTCGCGCTCCCTGTTCTCGGAAGCCGCCTATAACGGCATCGGCTTCGGGCTCGGCTTTGCCGTCACCATGAACCCGGTGCAGACGCTGATCCCCGGCAGCCCCGGCGAGTTCAACTGGGGCGGCGCGGCGACGACGTCGTTCTTCATCGATCCAGCGGAAGAGCTGATCACGATCTTCATGACGCAGGTGCTGCCGTCGAGCGCCTATCCCTTGCGGCGCGAACTGCGCACCATGGTGTACGCCGCCATCACCGACAGCAATCTTTGATTTCGGGAAGGCAGGGTTTCCCGCGGCGCGAGAGCGCGGCGGGAGCCCCGGCGCTTTTGCCGGACCAGACTTACATTCTTTATATCATTGGCGAAATTCGGCGGCTTCTCTTATGCTTGCCCCGCTTGGGCGCCGATCCGGGACTTGCGTTGCCGAAACCCTCACTGCCAGTACGTCTCGCCCTTCTGGTCGCGGGAACCACGCTGCCGCTGATCCTCTTCGCGGCCGGCATCGTTTTCAACCATTACAAGCAGGACCGCCAGAACGCGACGCAACGGGTCGTTGAAACGGTCCGCAGCATTCGCCTCGTGCTCGACTCGGAGATGCAGCGGATCACCGGCGCACTCCAGGTGCTGTCGCTGACAAACGCGCTGCGCGACGGAGACTTCGAGGGATTCCGCCGCATTTGCCAGGGCTTTCTCGACCAGTATGGCGAAGGCGGCGTCGTGCTGGTGGCCGACCGCGAAGGGCGGCAGGTGTTCTCCTCGTTGACGCCTGAGACGGCAAACCTGCCGCTCCGCAACAACCTGCCCATGGTCCAGAAAGTGTTCGCGGAAAGGAAGCCGGTCTATTCCAACCTGTTCTTTGGATCGGTGAAAAGAGGGCTGATCGTAACGGTCGAGGTGCCCGTTATCCGCGACAACGAGGTGCTTTACGACATCTCCTTCAGTCCGCCGATCGAAATCTTCCAGGCCATGGTCGAGCAGCAACGCCCCAGCAGGGACTGGACGATCTCGATCTTCGACGGCGAAGGCATCAATTTCGCGCGCGTGCCCAACCCGCAGGAGACAATCGGCAAGCGTGCATCGCCCTCGCTCTATGCGCAGATGTTCGACGGTCCCGAAGCGACCGTGCCGACCATATCGCTCGAGGGCGTACCGCTGATCACGAGCTTTGCCCGCTCCTCGCTCACCGGCTGGACGGTTGCCGCGGGCGTGGCCGAAAGCTCTCTCGTCGCGCCACTCTGGCGCAACCTCGCGATCACAAGCGTGATGGGCGCCGTCCTGCTGATGGTCGGCCTCGCCTTTGCGGTGCGGATGGCAACCCAGATCGCCCGCGGCGAGATGCTGCATAATCTCCTGATCGAGGAGCTCAACCATCGCGTCAAGAATACGCTCGCGGTCCTGCAGTCGATCGCCACCCAGACGTTCCGCAGCGCGAGCCGCACGGAGCGCGCGAAGTTCGAGGGAAGGCTCGGCGCGCTGGCGGAGGCGCACAATCTCTTGAGCGAGGAGAAGTGGCAGGGCGCGGAGTTGCGGGAAGTGATCGCGCGGGTGCTGCAACCCTATCTGTTGAACAATCCGGAGCGGGTGCGGATGTTCGGACCGCAAGTGCCGCTATCGCCGCGGCTCGCGGTGGTGCTGTCGATGATCGTGCACGAGATCGGAACCAATGCCGCCAAATACGGCGCGCTATCCAACGACAGCGGCACCGTCGCGGTGGATTGGGAGATCCTCGAAGAGAGCGACGGGCGCAAATTGCGGTTGATCTGGACCGAGACAGGCGGCCCACCGGTCACGACGCCGGTGCAGCGCGGTTTCGGCTCGCGGCTGATCGAGCGCAGCGCACGCGACCAGCTCGGCGGCGAAGCCACCGTCGACTTCCTGCCACGCGGCGTGGTCTACACGATCAGCTGCGCGCTCAACAGGGACGAGTAGCTATCTTCTTTGACGCGTTTTCTTCACGCGAACCGGAATCCACCCACGGATCAAGTCCGAGGGCATGCTTCGCTTGAAAACTCTGTGTTACTTGAGCATCTCCGGCACGATCAACCGCGGCAGAAACAGCGAAACCTCGGGCCAGATGATGAGCGCGGCCAGCACCAGCAGCATCGGTATCAGCATGATCACCGTGTCCTTCAGCGCATAGCGCAGCCGCACGCCAGCGATCGCGCACGCAATCATCAGGCACAGGCCATAGGGCGGCGTCACCAGCCCGAACGCCAGCGACACGATCGAGATGATCGCAAACTGAACGGGGTGCAGGTCGACCGATTTCGCCAACGGCTCGAGCACGGTGCCGACGATGACGATCGCCGGAATGGCGTCGAGGAAGCAGCCCACCACCAGAAAGCAGAAGGCGATGAAGAAGCCCGCCCCGATCGCGCCCATGCCCCAGGTCGAGACGTTGGCCAGCAGTTCCTGCGGAATCTTGTAGTAGGCCAACAGCCAGCCGAAGGCGCTCGCGGTACCGATGCAGAACAGCGCGACGCCGGCGAGACGTCCGGTGTCCAGCAACGCCTTGTAGAGTTGGCGCGCGCCAGTTTCACGGTAGAAGAACGTCGACAGCGCAACGGAATAGAGCACCGCGACGCATGCAGATTCGGTCGCGGTAAACCATCCCAGCAAAATACCGCCGACGATGATGAACGGCGTCGTCAGCGCCGGTATCGACCGCAAGATCGCCCACCACATCTCCCGCCAACTGTCCTTCGGATAGGTCGGATAGCCGCGGCGCACGGCATAGACATGCACTGTCGCCATCTGCGCGCCCGCGATCAGCAGACCGGGGATGATGCCGGCGAGATACATCGCGGCGATCGAGGTCGAGATCAGCCCGCCCCACACGATCATCAGGATCGAGGGCGGGATGATGACGGCGAGCACGGCGGAGACAGCGGTGATGGCGATCGAAAAGGAGAGATCGTAGCCCTCCTTGGTCTGCGCATCGATGAAGATCTTGGACTGGCTCGCGGCATCGGCCGTGGAAGAGCCGGAGATGCCGGCAAAGAACACCGACAGCACCACGTTGATCTGCGCCAGCGATCCCGGCCAATGCCCGACCATCGAGCGCGACAACGCGACCAGCCGATCGGTGATGCCGCCGATGCTCATCAGGTTGGCGGTCAGCAGGAAGAACGGCACGGCCAGCAGGATGAACGAATTGTAGGCGTTGAACGTCTCCTGCGCGAGCGTCATGATCGACAGGCGCGGCTCGATCATGAGGATCGGCACGCAGGCGAGGCCGAGCGCAAAGGCGACCGGCACTCGAATGATGAGCAGGCCGATGAAGACACCGAACAGGACCATAGCCGCCTGTCCGGCAGAAAGAACATTGCCGCTCATTGCTTTGCCCCAAGCAGAATCCGCGTTTCATCGAGGATCTGTTCGCCCGCAAACACGATCCACGTCACGCCCGCCACGGGCCAGGCGACATGGATCAGCCAGAGCGGCAGATCGGCCAGTTCAGAGGTTCGGTTCCAGGCGAACCGCGTGAATTCGAGCCCGGCCCACACAAACACCACTGCCATCGCCAGCACGCCGAGCCGGGCGAGAATCCGCACCGCGGCCTCGCTTCGGCGTGACAGATCCGGCCAGACGTCGACCTCGAAATGCTGTGCCTCGCGCACGCCGACCATGGCGCCGATCATGATCGTCCAGACGAACAGGAAGCGCGCCATCTCCTCGGTCCAGATGTAGGACGGAATGAACGGCGTGTAGCGCGAGATGATCTGCAGCGTGACCGGAATGACCAGAATGCCGACGCAGGCGGCGAGCAGGAATTCCAGCAGCTTTGCATAGGCCGCCGTCGCTCGGCGCCACAGCGACGGGGTGGACTCAACAGGCATTTCAGTCATTTCGGCTCCGTCTTGGATACCAGCCCGCCGATCCGGGCAAGAAGCGGGGCTTGCCCGGAGGCTTTCGGCGGTCGTTTGGCTCGACGTGCAATCCCGCGCAAACGCGTTTTCGCATTGTCGCGAGAGAAAACCGGCCCCCACCGGTTCACGATTCAAGCCCTATGCGACGTTGATCTTCTCGTAGATGCCCTCGGCGCCGATTTCCTTGGCGTAGGTGGCCATCACGGGATCGGCGAGCTTCTTCATCGCGTCGCGCTCCTCGAAGGGAACGCGCTTGAGCTTGCCTGCCTTCTCCAAAGTGTCGAGCTTGACGACTTCCTCGCTCGACTCCAGTTGACGGCCGTAATCGCCGGCTTCCTTGCCGGCCTTCATGATCGCGTCCTGCAGGTCCTTCGGCAGGGTCTTCAGCGTCTTCACCGAGAAGCAGATCGGCCGGATCGACACCGCGTGCTGCGTCAGGTTGAGATGCGGCGCGACTTCATAGAACTTCATCGCCTCGACGCCCGCCGCCTCGTTCTCGCCGGCGGCGATCACGCCGTTCTGGATGGCGTTGTAGACTTCGTTGTAGGCGATCACGGTCGGGCTCATGCCGACGGCCGCGAACGTCTTCGACCAGATCGGCGCGCCCTGCACGCGCACCTTGAGACCCCTAAGATCGGCGAGATTCTTGAGCGGCTTGTTGGCGAAGATGTTGCGCACGCCGCCGCCGGCATAGCCGATCAGAACCACCTCGGCCTTGGCCGCAACTTCATCGGCGATCGGCGCCAGAATGTTGGCCTCGACCACCTTGTTCATGTGCTCGATGCCCTTGAACACGAAGGGCGCGTCGATGAACGGCGCCGCCTTGGCGAAGGTCGACATGTGGGCCGGCGAGACGATGCCGTAATCGACCGCCTTGCCCTGCGACATGTACTCGAAATACTGCTTTTCGAGGCCGAGCGAAGAGTTGCGGTGCAGCGTGAAGTTGATCGGTTTGCCGTAATATTTCTTCACCAGCTCTTCGAAGCGGAGCAGCGCCCGGTTGAAGGCATGATCGTCGTTGAACTGGACGGCGCCATTGAGCGAGATCGGTGTCTGCGCCTTGAGGATCGATGGAAAGCCCAATGCGCCGGCAGCCGCCGTCGCACCAAGGCCCACGAGTACGGTTCTTCGCTTCATGGCGTTTCTCCCCTGTCATGCCCGTCCCTTGTAAGCGGGACTTTGGGCTTGGCCGACGATGCGGCCACTACGGCAAAGCGTATGCAAAACGGTGCGGCTGTGGAAGCCAATTTAAGTCGTACCCGGGCGCCAATCGGCCGCGGATGGCCATGCCTGTGGTTGCAATCATTTCGGCGCCCGAGGCTCGCGCCGAACCGATGTCCCTGCCGCCAATAGCCGCAAGCGTTCGCCAGCGCTTCGCCGCATGTGCGTGCCGAGCAAACTCGGACGCGCCGCCGGCCTCGTGCACGCAACTGACACACCGCAAATGTTGCACCATGTCGGGTGCGGCCCGGCCCGTCGAAGACGTGCAGGACATTCCCGCTCGGACGACACTCCCCCATACCAATTTGCAGGATTCCGATAGTGCGCGAGCTCGCAGGTTGCCGTAAATTCCCGACACGACTGACCCAGAAGCCGGAGCTGAACTCTGCTGCATTTTATCAGGCATCACTGTTCGCAGAAATGTCTGGCAACAACGCCGATGAATTGCGAACGCCCTGCACGAATAGTCGGCAAAACCCGTAAAAAACCGGTGGTTGAGCGCGACACAGTAAGTATGCTCGCCAAAATCTGTGTCCTTTGAACTCGCAGTGGTTGTGGTTTGTCGAATATTTTGTCAAATGTAGAGAGCGGGGTTTTGCCACTACGCCCCGGGCGCCGACAGCCTTAGGTGGTTAGAGGCGCCGGTATCAGGATGCTGTCAATGCGCGCAGGCGTTTGGCTACCATCCCGCAATAGCTCAGGAATTCCGTGGTTCCCGATTCTAACTCACGGTCCGGACTGAACTTTAACGCGGTACAAATGGACGAAACCCTGACCTACTTTTGCCAGGGTTTCCCGATTGAAGGACGGTAAAACCAGAATGAACAGATCAGCAGCGAAGAAGATGAAACAGCGCAGCGCCGGCAAACCCGATATCGAGTTGGGCAAGCGGATTCGCCTGCGGCGTGTGGAACAGAAAATCTCGCAAGCGGAGCTCGGCGACAAGCTCGGCGTCAGCTTCCAGCAGGTCCAGAAGTACGAGAAAGGCGTCAACCGTGTCGGCGCGGCTCGTCTTCAACAAATCGCTACCGCGCTCGACGTGCCGGTGACGTTCTTCTACGACGGCGACGGCAAGGCGCGTGAAGTCGAGAGCCTGCTCTTCCTGGACAGCGCCTTCAGCCTCAGGCTGCTGCGCGCCTACAGCAAGATCAAGGACCAGACTGTGCAGCGTCAGTTGGTGTCCCTGATGGAATCGATCGCCGCCAACGAGGGCTAGGCACTATCGCGCCTGGATCGCAGCACCGCGGACCCGATCAATCGACGCGAGAAATCGCCGGGTAGCCTGTTGCTGCGCTAGGCCGAATCTTAAGCTGCCCGGGACGAGACCCGTGCGACGCCATCGGGATGGGGGATGGCGGAGTCCGGATGCGCCACAGCGAACAGCCAACGACGACCCCGGTTCAACCAGCAACAACGACTGCATTACTGTCACGCCGATGCCCGCCACGCGCCAATGCGCGTGAGCCCACCCCTGCCCTGACGACCTCACCATTTGTGCCCAGTGCCCTGAGCTGACCACGCGTGCAGATGCGGCGATTGACCGCTGCGCGAAGCTTGTCCGACAATGGACCAGACTTCCCGAACTGAAAGCCGCAATCGATGCTCGACATCCCAAAACCTGCTGAAATCCCGCATGCCGACGGCAAGATCCTGCACAGCGTCAGCGATGGCGTCGGCGTCATCACCTTCAACAATCCCGACAAGCGCAACGCGATGTCGCTGGAAATGTGGGAAGGCCTGGGCCACGCGCTGACTACGCTGCGCGACGATCCCGATGTGCGCGTCGTGATCCTGACAGGCGCCGGCGACAAGGCCTTCGTCTCCGGCGCCGATATCAGCCAGTTCGAGAAGACACGCCACAATGCCGCGGCGGCGGAAGAATATTCGAAGCGGAGCGAGGCGCAGCGCGCGCTGCTCGCAAGCTACCCGAAGCCGACGATTGCCTGCATCCGCGGCTTCTGCCTCGGTGGCGGCATGCAGGTCGCGATGCTCACCGACATCCGTATCGCCTCGGACAACAGCCAGTTCGGCATTCCCGCCGCCAGGCTCGGCATCGCCTATGGCTATGACGGGCTGCGCCACCTGGTCTCGCTGGTCGGGCCGTCCTGGGCGCGGCTCATCATGTATACGGGAATGCGGATCGAGGCGGCGGAAGCCTTGCGGATCGGCCTGGTCGACCGGGTGCTGCCGGACGCGGAATTATGGGACGCCACCATGGATATCGCGCGCACCATCTCCGGCAACGCGCCGCTCGCCATCAAGGCCGCCAAGATCACGATTGCCGAGGTGCTGAAGGACGAAAGCAAGCGCGACATGGAGGCGATCAAGCAGATCGGCATGGCCTGCATGGACTCGGAAGATTTTCGCGAAGGCCGAACGGCCTTCATGGAAAAGCGCAAGCCGCAGTTCAAGGGGAAGTAGGCGCCCTGCGAAGGGTCAATTGGCGAAAGCCTACCCGCGTCATTGCGAGCCAACGGGTCGCGCGAATGCGCGCCCGATGACAGGCTTCGCGAAGCGATCCATAGCTCAGCGCGGGGATAGATGGATTGCTTGGTCGCTACGCTCCTCGCAATGACGGCACGTCGGCCTGCTAAAGTCCCGCCAGCACCGCCTTGGCGATATCCGCCGTACCGTTGCTGCCGCCGAACTCCATCGGCTTGATGCCTCCGGCATAGGCCTTGTCGACCGCGCGCTCGATGCGCTCGCCGGCCTCGGCGGCGCTTTCGAGGCCGTGCTTGTCGGCGAGCCAGTCCAGCATCATCGCAGCCGACAGGATCATCGCGGTGGGATTGGCCTTGCCCTGCCCCATGATATCGGGCGCGGTGCCGTGGCACGGCTGGAACACGGCGTAGCGGTCGCCGATATCGGCCGAGGGCGCCATGCCAAGCCCGCCGATCAGGCCGGCGGCGAGATCGGAGAGGATGTCGCCGAACATGTTCTCCGTCACCATGACGTCGAAATCCCAGGGACGCTTCACCATCATCAGCGAGCAGGCATCGACATAGACCCGGTCCGTCTTGACGGTCGGATGGCGTTTTGCGGCCTCATCGAACATCTCGCGAAAGAACGCGAAGGCCCTGAACACGTTCGCCTTGTCGACGCAGGTCAGGCCGCCATTCGCCTTGCCGCGCGCCTTGCGGCGTTCGGCGAGCTTGAACGAAAACTCGAACAGCCGCTCGGAGGTCTTGCGGGTGATGATGAGCGTTTCGCGCGCCTCGGTGTCGGTGACGACGCCCTTGCCCATCGAGGCGAACAGGCCTTCGGTCGATTCCCTGATGAGCACGAGGTCGATGCCGCGCTGGTCGGCGCCGACGATCGGGCTCGGCACGCCCGGAACGAGGCGCGCCGGGCGCACGCCGGCATAGAGATCGAAATGGAAGCGCAGTTCGATCTGCGGCGCGATCTCGGTATTGTCGGGATAACGCACCGACGGCAGGCCGCAGGCACCGAGCAGGATGGCATCCGCCTCCTCGCACAGCCGCACGGTGCTGTCGGGCATCGATTTGCCGGTCGCGAGATAATTGTTGGCGCCCGCCGGCGCATCGGTGAAGCGAAACTTCAGGTCGCTGGTCGCCTCGATCCTGCGCAGAACTTCGAGCGCTGGCGCCATCACTTCAGGGCCGATGCCATCGCCGCCGAGCACGGCGATGTGGAGGGCGTTATTTGCGGACATGGGGGTTCCTTGGGATCTAGCTCGCACGAACTTTAGGGCTCGTCATGCCCGGGCTTGTCCCGGGCATCCACGTCTTTACCGCGGGTATCGGCAAGAAAGACGTGGATGGCCGGGACATCTGCGCGAAGACGCGCTTCGCGCTTTCGCCCGGCCATGACGGAGAAAGTCTGGACCTACGGCGTCAGCACCGCGCGGCCAACGAGCTTGCCCTTCTGCAAATCGGTCAAAGCTTCATTCGCCTTCGCGAGCGGCATCGTCGTCACCGGAATGGGCGCGATCATCTTGTTGCGCACGAGTTCGAGCAACTCTTCGGTCTCGCGCAAATTGCCGACATAGCTGCCCTGGATCGTGATCGCCTTGATCGGGATCAGCGGCAAAGCAAAGGTCGCGCCGCCGCCGAACAGGCCGACGATGACGAGCTTGCCGCCCTTGGTCAGGCAGTCGAAGCCGAGCTGCGTGGTCTGCGCATTGCCGACGAGATCGATCACGGCGCGAATGGGGCCACCGGCTTTCTTCGCCAATTGTTCCAACGCATCCGGCGCCTTGCCGTCGACGGTGGCAAGCGCGCCGGCGGCTTCCGCAGCCTCGCGCTTGCGCGCATCGATATCGACGACGATGGCGCCCGTGCCGCCCATCGCCTTCAACAGCGACAGCGCCATCAAGCCAAGCCCGCCGGCGCCGAAGATCACGATCGGCGAGTTGAAGGCGAATTCGACCTTCTTCAGCGCGCTATAGGTGGTGACGCCGGAACAGGCATAGGGCGCCGCGGTGACGGGATCGAGCCCCTTCAGGTTCAGCAGATATTTCGGGTTCGGCACCGTCATGTGATCGGCATAGCCGCCGTCGCAATAGACGCCGAGCGAGTTCGGCTTCACCACGCACATATTCTCGTCGCCGCCAACGCAAGTCGGGCATTTGCCGCAGCCGAGCCAGGGATAGACCAGCGCGACGTCGCCGATCTTGAGATCGCCCTTGTCGGCGGCGGTGACGTCGGGTCCGAACGCCACCACCTCGCCGACGGTCTCGTGCCCCATCGTGCGCGGCAGCGACACGCCGCGGTCCTTCAGCGACAACGGCTTGCGGCCATGGCCGAGATCGTAACCGCCTTCCCAGATGTGGAGGTCACTGTGGCAGACGCCCGCCGCCTTCACCTTGATCAGCACCTGCGTGCCGGTCGGCTGCGGCGTCTCCTGATCGACCTCTTTCAGCGGCGCGTTGAACTCGGCGACCTGAAAACTCTTCATCGCTTCTCTCCCGTCATTCTTATTCTTGAACCCCGAACACGTCTTGGGAACGGACATTGCCATGTCCGTCCCATCGAGACAAACGCGTGCAGCGGTCTTCCGGTATTCAGATCAGCGGGTGGTGGCAGGCCACGAACTGGCCCGGCGCGACGGCGCGCAGTTCCGGCATTTCGTCGCTGCATCGCTGGTCCGCGCGGGGGCAGCGGGTTCGAAACCGGCAGCCGGACGGCGGCGCGATCGGCGACGGCGGCTCGCCGACCGGCACGGTCTCGGTGGGACGGACGTCCGGGTCGGGCACCGGGATCGCCTCGATCAGCAGCGCGGTATAGGGATGCGCTGGCCTGGCGAACAACTGTTCGGAGGGGCCGACCTCGCAGAGCCGCCCCAGATACATCACCGCGACGCGGTCGCTGACCGCCTTCACAACAGCGAGATCGTGCGCGATGAACAGCAGCGTCAAGCCGAATCGGCCTTTCATCTCTTCCAGAAGGTTCAGTATCTGCGCACGGATCGAAACGTCGAGCGCAGAGACCGGCTCGTCGCAAACGATGAATTCCGGATTGAGGACGAGCGCGCGCGCAATACAGATGCGCTGGCATTGGCCGCCGGAAAATTCATGCGGCAGCCGCCCGACAACCAGGCTGGGATCGAGCCCGACTGCGGTCAGCACCTCGTACACGAGTTGCTTGCGCTTCTCCGGGTCCTTGACGCCGGCAATCACCAGCGGCTCGGCGACGATATCGCCGATCTTGCGGCGCGGGTTGAGCGAAGCGATCGGATCCTGGAAGATCAACTGCACGCGCTGGCGCATCCGCCGCAAGGCCTCGCCGTGCATCGCCGTGAGATCCTGGCCGTCGAACGACACCCGCCCGGCGGTCGGCCGGCGCAACTGCAGAACGGCGCGCCCCAGTGTCGATTTCCCGCAGCCGGATTCGCCGACCAACCCCAGCGTCTCGCCGCGAGCGATCTGCAGGGAGACACCGGACACGGCGTGAACGATCTTGGGGCCGACCGGATATTCGACGACGAGATTGTCGACTTCGAGCAAAGCTTCAGATGAAGCGGATGGAGCGGCTTGCAGCATCATGCGTTGGCATCCGCGCGGGTTTCGATCGGATGGAAGCAGGCGAATGTGTGTGCGCTGGTCTCGGCAGCCTCGAGCGCCGGTTTCTCGGCCTGGCAGCGGGCCACCGCATAGCGGCAGCGCGGCGAGAACGAGCAGCCCCGCAGCGGCCGGGTCGGATCGGGCGGACGTCCCGATATCGCCGGCAGCGGCGTATGGGGCGCGGCGTCGAGCCGCGGGAGAGCGGCAAGCAGCGCTTCGGTATAGGGCATCCGCATTTTCTTGAACAAATCAGGCGTCGGCGCGCGCTCGACCACGCGCCCGGCATACATGACAGCGACCTCGTCGGTGCGCCCGGCGACGACGCCGAGGTCGTGGGTGATGATGATCATCGCCATGTGCCGGCGACGCTGCTCGCGCGCCAGGAGATCGAGGATCTGCGCCTGGATCGTCACGTCGAGCGCGGTGGTCGGCTCGTCCGCGATCAGGAGTTTCGGTTCACACGACAGCGCGATCGCGATCGCCACCCGCTGCCGCATGCCGCCGGAAAGCTGGTGCGGATATTGCGCCAGCCGCTGCTCGGGCGCGGGGATTCCGACCGCCGCGAGCAATTCGACACTTCGCCTCGTGGCGGCAGCATCGTCGAGTTCAAGGTGCTCCTGCAGCGTTTCGATCAACTGGGTGCCGATCGTGAGCACCGGGTTGAGCGAGGTCATCGGATCCTGGAATACGACAGCCAGCGACCGGCCGCGCAGCTTGCGCAGTTTTTCCGGCGAAAGCCGCAGCAAATCCTGCCCGTCGAACATCACGCGGCCGGAGAGCTTTGCCTTCTTCGGCAGCAATTGCAGGATCGCGCGGGACAGCATGGTCTTGCCGCAGCCGGATTCGCCGACGACGCCGAGCGTGCGCCCGGCGCCGACGGTGAGATCGACATGGTCGACCGCACGCAGATTGCCGCGCGGCGTCGGCAGATCGACGACAATGTCCTCGACGGAAAGCAAGGTATTCCCGGTCACAGCGCGCCCTGACGTGGATCGGTGAGCGCACGAAGCGTGTCACCAACGAGATTGAAGGCCAGTACGGTCAGGAACATGGCCGCCGCAGGCATGAATGCGAGCCGAGGCGCCACTTCAAGGCTCTCTCGCCCCTCCCCGATCATGCTGCCCCAGCTCGATATCGGCGGCGGCACGCCGAGGCCAAGGAAGGACAGCGCGCCCTCGACCACGATGGTGACGGCTACTGCGAGCAGGAAGAAGGCCAGCAGCGGCAGCGCGACATTGGGCAGCAATTCGCGCAGCAGGATGCGCGCATGCGTCGCCCCCAGCGCCTGTGCCGCAATCACAAACTCGCGCCGCGCCAGCGTCAGCGTCGCCGCCCGTGCCACCCGCATGAAGGCGGGAACGCCAAGGAAGCCGAGAATGAGGGTGAGATTGAGAATCGACTGCCCGAGATAGGCGGTCACGGCCATCGCCAGGATCAAGGGCGGAAACGCCAGCAGCACGTCCATGCTGCCGACTACGAGCGATTCGAACCGGCCGCGGAAATAGCCGGCGAGCATGCCAAGTGCGCCGCCGATGGCCAGCCCGATCACCGGTGCGCACAGCCCGACGACGAGCGAAATCCGCGCCCCGTAGATCAGCCGGGACAGTTCGTCGCGGCCAAGACCGTCGGTCCCGAGCCAATGCTCCGCGGAGAACGGGGCGCGCCGTTCCAGCATGTCCATATCGGTCGGGCTCGGCAACGGCAGCACCGGAGCGAAGATTGCGACCGCGATCATGAACGTCATCCAGCCGATCGCCATCCAGAACAGCAGTCCCAGCCGGCGTCCGCGTTTTGCCGGTTCCGCCGCGACGCCTTCATCGATTGTGAGTTCAAGCGTGGCCATGGCGAATCCTGGGATCGAGAACGGCGTAGAGCAGATCGACGATGAAGTTCATGATCACGAAGCCGGCGGCGACCAGCAGCACCACGCCCTGCAGGATGATGAGGTCGCGGGTATAGATCGCGCCGACCAGCAGCCGGCCGATGCCCGGCAGCGCGAAGATCGTCTCGACGATGACAGCACCGCCGATCAATCGTCCGATATTGATGCCTGTGATCGTGACCAGCGTCAGCGAAGAGGGCTTCAACGCGTGCACGAACAGGATACGCGACGCCTTCAGTCCCTTGGCCTTCGCCAGCGCGATATAGTCTTCCTGCAAGGTTGCGATCATGTCGGAGCGGAGCACGCGCATGATCCCCGGCCATTCGGCCAGCGCCAGCGTCAGCGCGGGCAACACCATGAAGCGCAGATTTCCGGCCGGGTCTTCGGTAAAAGGCACGTAGCCCGTCGCCGGCAACCAGCGCAGTTCCACTGCAAACAGATAGATCAACAGGATCGCCGAAAGGAATGCCGGCACCGACAGCATGGCAAACGCGCCGCCGGTCATAAAGCGGTCGAACGCGCTGCCGCTGCGGGCGGCGCAGACGATCGCCAGGGGAACGCCGATGACGAGGCCCATGATCTCGGCCAGGATCATCAGTTCGAACGATACCGGCAAACGCTCGGTCACCGCTTGCAGCACGGTTTGCCCGGTGCGGAACGACCGGCCGAAATCGCCCTGCAGGATGTTGCCGAGCCAGCCGAAGTAACGGATCCAGACCGGCTGATCGAGCCCCATGTCCTTGCGCAGCGCGGCGACGTTCTCCGGCGTCGCCTGATCCCCGAGGATGGTATAGGCGAGATCGCCCGGCAACAGCGACGCGATGAAGAACGTCAACAGCGATACGGCGATCAGGACCGGTATCAGGTACAGAAGCCTACGCGCCACAAACAGCAGCATGGAAGATTATTCCAGCCAGGTGCCGGAGACGTCCACCACCCCGCTGTACATTTTAGGCAAGCCCTTAAGCTTGACGCTCGACAGCGCGTAATAGGTGTTCTGGAAGGTCCAGAACCAGATCGCTTCCTTGTTGATGATACGGCTGATAGCGCAATAATCCTCGATGCGCTTGTTCACATCGGCCGTGGTGCGCGCTCGCTCGAGCAGATTATCGAGTTCGGGATTGGAATAGTTGGCGAGCGCCACCGGGCTGCCGGTACGGAAATTGGCATACATCTGCACATCGGGATCAGCGAGATCGACGATCCGCCATGGCGTCAACTGGAACTGGCGCATGAAGGCGCGCGGCGGGATGGTGGCCTGGTCGACCTGCTCTATCTCCATGTTGGCGCCAGCCCGCTTCCAGAACTGTTGCAGCACCTGACCGACGGTGCGCCCACGTGGCGTCGCTGTAACGAGCATCTTGAAATCGACGGGCTTGCCATAGTCCTTGATCAGCGCCTTGGCCTTCTCGAGGTCTTCGGGAAGCGCGCCATCATCCTTGCATTTGACCCAGGAGCCTTCGCCGTAGGGGTTGCTGGCAGGTCTTGCGAGACCATTGGTAATTGCCTGGGACATCTTCTTGCGGTCGATCGCCATCACCAGCGCCTGGCGGACACGCACATCGTCGAACGGCGCGACCTTGGTGTTGAAGGCGTAGACCTGCGCGCCGGACCCAACATAGGTGTGCACGGTCAGCTTCGGATCCTTCTGCGCCTTCATGATGTTGTCGGCGTCGAATTCGTCGTCCCAGATGATATCGGCCTCGCCGGATTGCAGGCTGGCAAAGCGCGACTGCGCGTCCGGCAGCGGCTTGAGGACGATGCGGTCGAGATAAGGACGGCCCTTGTCCCAATAGTCGGGATTTTTCTCGAGCACCATGCGGTCCCCCGCGGCCCATGACTTCAGGATATAAGGGCCGGTGCCAACGGGATTGCGGTTGTAGTCATCGCCCTTGGTCTTCCATGCCGTCGGCGACTGCACCGAATTATTGCCGCTTGGAAAGCTCACAATTGCCGGCAAGTTCACCGATGGGTCCTTCAGATTGTAGACCACCGTCAATTCGTCGGGCGCCTCCACACTGTTGACAAAGGCAATATAAAAGGCACAGCGACACTTGTTGGCGGGATCTTTCTGCCGATCGAAATTCTCCTTGAACGCTTTGGCGTTGAATGGTGTGCCGTCGTGGAATTTAACGCCAGGTCGCAGCTTGAAGGTCCAGGTCTTGAAGTCCTCGGAAGGAGTCCAGGACAGAGCGAGTTTCGGTTGCACAACGCCCTTGTCGTCCAGAGACGTTAGCGTATCGAAAATCGCCGCTGCTGCAGTTCCGGCCGAGGTATCGAATACACCGACCTTGAGCACATCGAAGCCGGGAATATCGAGTTCAAGGCCGAAGGTTATGCTGCCGCCCGCCTTCTGCGCGCTGGCGGGCATTGCCGACAACGCCACACCAAATCCCGCCACAAGAAATATTCGCGCGAGCGCGCTCGAACGGATCGCCGCCTTCATTGTGTTTCCTCCGATGTGTCGTCCGTCCGGTATTCCGGATCAGGTATGGCTGCCCGCAAGATTGTCCGGAAACGCAGTCGCGGGCAAGGCCGATCACACGCCGTGGATGAAAACGCCGCAGGTTAATGTTTCGCTATGCGGACCGCGCTGTCAGCCACGCGCGATCGCCTGCGCCTTGCCGGCAAAGGATGCGATCTCGTCGTCGGACAGGCCGGTCTCCTTCAAGTAAGCACGCGTGTGCTCGCCGAGCGTCGACATGCGCGACGCCGCCGACACCTTGGCGCCCGACATGCGGAACGGCAGGTTGAGTACCTTGAAGGAGCCGCCGCCATCCTCGACCTCGGCCAATGCGCCGCGATGGGCAATCTGCGGATCGCGCAGCGCTTCAGCGACGGTGCGATAGGCCGAGGACGGAACGCCGTGCGTATTGAGTGCAGCGAGGCACTGCTCAGTCGTCACGGTGCGCGACCACGCTTCGACGCCTTCCATCAGGCTCGTCCAGTTTTCTCGCCGATCGGAATATTTGGCAAAGCGCGGATCGCTCACCCACTCGGGGTGGCCGATCACCTGCATCAGGCTCTGAAAGGTTTTCTCGCTGGCGATCGCCATCATCACATAGCCGTCCGTCGTCTCGATCGGGCCGAACATCGGCCGCTGCGTCGGCTTCACCTCGAACTGCGACCACTGCAATTCGTTCAGCGTCAGGCTCAGCATGGATTCCAACATCGAGACGTCGATATGCTGGCCCTGCCCGGTCGCCGCGCGCTGGTAAAGCGCCGCCGAGATGGCGCCGAACGCGTAGACGCCGGTGAGCACGTCGGCATGATAGATGCCGCAATAGTCCGGCCGGCTGCGTCCCGGCTGATAGGCTAGATGCGCCATCTCATAGCCGGAGGCTGCGTGAATCACCGGCGCATAGGCCGGCAGCTCCGCCGACGGCCCGGTCTGGCCGTATCCCGAGATCGAGCAATAGACCAGTTTCGGGTTGAGCTCGTGCAGCGAGGCGTAGTCGAGCTTCAATCGCCGCATCACGCCTGGACGGAAATTCTCCATCAGCACGTCAGCGGTCGCGACCAGCCGGCGAACCGCCTCCACTCCCTTCGACGATTTCAGATCCAGAACAATACTGTTCTTGCCGACATTGAGCTGGCCGAAGGCCGTCGAGCAGTTATTCCGTACCGGCGGACGGGTTCGCATCGTCTCGCCTTCCTCGGTCTCGATCTTGATAACCTCGGCTCCCATATCGGCGAGCATTCGTGTACAATGCGGTCCGGCAATCGTGGTTGAGAAATCGAGGACCCGCAGGCCTGCGAAGCTGCCTGTCAAATTCCCCTGATCATTGCCGGCTATGGTCATTGCGTCGAACTCCTTCGGCCTTTTGCGGCCATTCGTTGTTGGTGGCCGTGACCCTAAATTGTGCAGCGCCGACAGGGAAGTAGTCGCAGAGGAACGACTATTCGGAGCCAGCGTTATAACGGGTAAGGAAGTTGGACCTATTCTTGCATCTGTTTCATCGCGGCTGGTACGAGGACGTTTTCCGTGAAGGTCTTGTTCGTCACCACTGAGATGGATGACTTCGTCCGGGTAGGCGGACTTGCTGCCGTTTCTGCGGCGCTACCTCGGGCGCTGCGCCGCTGGAGTGACGTCCGGGTCATGCTGCCCGGTTACCGGGACATTCTCGAACAGCTCACCCACATTGAAATTGTTGGAGAATGCGGTGCGCTGGCACAGATGCCAGCCTGCTCGCTCGGGCGGGCAGCCACCAAGGATGGTATGCCCGTCTACGTGCTGTTGTGCTCGCAATTGTACGACCGGCCTGGCAACCCCTATGGCGACGAATCGGGACATGACTGGCCGGACAACGACATCAGGTTCGGCCGGTTTGCCTCTGCCGCGGCCGAACTTGCCGCGGGCAACGTGGACAAGAATTGGGCAGCAGACCTGATCCACGCCAACGATTGGCAGGCCGCCCTGGCGCCAGCCTATCTGGCATGGAGGGGCACGAAGATTCCCTCGATCCTGACCATCCACAACCTCGCCTATCAGGGCCTGTTCCCGCCGGACGCGCTGCGCCGGATCGGGGCTCCCGAAAGTTCCTTCCACATCGATGGGCTCGAATTTTACGACCACGTGTCGTTCCTCAAGGGCGGCCTGGTCTACGCCTCGCATCTGACCACCGTCAGCGCGACCTACGCCAAGGAGATCACGACGCGCGAACTCGGCTGCGGGCTGGAAGGCCTGCTGCAGCAGCGCTCGAACGCCGCGCAACTGACCGGCATCCTGAACGGCATCGACGAAAGCTGGGATCCCAGCGCCTGTGCGCATCTGGCGCAGACCTTTGCCCCCGGCGACTGGAAAGGCAAACAGGCCAATGCCGATTACGTCCGCAAGCAGTTTGGCCTCGCGCTGTCGCGCGGCCCGCTGTTCGGCCTGGTCGCGCGTCTGGTTCACCAGAAGGGCGTCGACCTCGTGTTGTCCGCCGCCGACGAAATCATCGAGGCCGGTGGGCAGATCGTGGTAACCGGCAGCGGCGAGGCCCAGATCGAACAGGCGCTCGTCAATGCGCATCGCCGCAGGCCGGATGCAATCGGCGTCGTCATCGGCTTCAACGACGCCCAGGCGCGGCGAATCTTTGCCGGCAGCGATTTCACGCTGATGCCGTCGCGGTTCGAGCCGTGCGGGCTGAGCCAGATGTATGCGCAGCGGTTCGGATCGCTGCCGATCGGCCACCAGACCGGCGGGCTGGCGGAAACCATCCAGGACGGCGAAACCGGTTTCCTGTTTCCGCAACCGTCCGCAGAATCCTTCCTCGGCGGCGTCAGGCGCGCCTTCGACGCCTTCCGCGCCAAGGACAAGCTCGACGCGATGCGGCGAAGTGCGATGGCGCGTTCCTTTAGCTGGGACCTGTCGGCCGCGTGCTATAGCGCGCTTTATCGCAAGACGATCGCGCCCTCCATCATCGCATAAGTCTGCTATTCCGCCGCTTCCAGCAGGGCTTCCATCTGCTCATGGAGGACGACGCCGGAGAGCGGATCGAATTTGCCGACCCAGGGCTTCTTTTCGAGCACCGAGCTGGTGTGGCGGTAGCCGGCGTCCCAGCGTTGCATGATGCCGGATGGACTGAAATCGATGTCCTTGGTGTGGTCCTCGCGGCTGAGCTGCGGGGCGAGCAGCCGCACCACATGCATCCGGGTCGGGCAGCCGTAACCCACTAGCTCCCTCACCGCCTCGTTATTGCGCTCAGCCTCCGGCAGGCGCGCCGCGAGCTGGTTGATGACATGGCGCAGCCGATGCGCCTGCTGCTGGCGGGCGATGTGGCTGGCGATCCGGCTCGAATATTGCACGTCCTTGTGACGGTTCAGCACCTCCGCCATCGTGGTCGGCTCGGCGCCGGACGGATTCCACAGATGAACGGCGAAGATCAGCGAGTTCTTGCGCGGATTGTCGTCGAACACGGCTTCCGTCGGCGTGTTCGATAGGATCCCACCATCCCAATAGAGCTCGCCCTCGATGCGCACCGCCGGGAACGCCGGCGGCAGCGCGCCAGAGGCCATGATGTGCTTGACGCCAAGTTCGCAATCCCGGCTGTCGAAATAGCGCATCTGGCTGGTGCGGACATGGGCTGCGCCAACGGTCAGGCGGGGCGTACATTGATTGACCAGATCGAAATCGACCAGCTCGCTCAAGGTCCGCTCCAGCGGCGCGATCGAATAATAGCCGGCATTGTCGGCGCCGAGCGGATAGCTGTCGCCGGCATGGGCCAGCGGGTTGGGCCGGAAGAAACCGGGAATGCCGTTGGTCACGGTCGACCAGTAAGACAGCTTTTCGTTGAAGCCCGGAAAGGTATCGCGAAAGCTCCAGACCGGGCTCTGCTCCATCTTCTTCCAGAATTTGCGGAGACGCGACAGCCGGTCCTGTGGCGAATTGCCGGCGATCAGGCTGGCGTTGATGGCACCGATCGAGGTGCCGATGATCCAGTCCGGCTCGATCCCGGCCTCGTGCAACGCCTGATAGACGCCGGCCTGGTAGGAGCCGAGCGCACCGCCGCCCTGCAGCACCAGCACCACCTGTCCGGGCCCGGGCGTGTCCGGCGAATTGGCCTTCGCCGAGGAATGAATGCCCTGAACGTCCTTCATGTCACGCTCCCTGAATGCTGGTTGATCTAGTGCGCGGTCCATCCGCCATCGACCGGCAACGCAGCACCGGTAATCGACGCTCCCGCATCGCTGGTAAGAAACACCGTGAGCGCGCCGAGCTCTTCGACCGTGGCAAAACGCTTGTTCGGCTGCTGCGCCAGCAACACGTCGCGGACGACCTGCTCGCGGGAAATGCCATGCGCCTTGGCCTGGCCGTCGATCTGTGCCTCGACCAGCGGCGTGTAGACGTAGCCTGGACAGATCGCGTTGCAGGTGATGCCGTCTTCCGCCGTCTCCAGCGCCGCGACTTTGGTCAGGCCGACAATGCCGTGTTTGGCGGCAATATAGGCCGCCTTGAAAGGCGACGCGACCAGCCCGTGCGCGGAGGCGATGTTAATGATCCGCCCGAACCTGTTCTGACGCATCGCGGGCAGCGCGAGCCGCGTGGTGTGAAACGCCGACGACAGATTGATCGACAGGATCGCGTCCCATTTCTCGACCGGAAACTGATCGAGCGGCGCGACATGCTGGATGCCGGCATTGTTGACCAGAATATCGAGCCGTCCGTGGCTGGCGACGGTGGCTGCAATCATCTCGGCGATCGCCTCCGGGCTCGTCATATCGGCCGCAGAATAGCTGACCTTGACGTCGAAATCGGCTTCGATCCGATCCCGCGCTTTTGCAATCTCGGTCGCAACGCCGAAACCGTTCAGCACCACCGCCGAGCCGGCTTCCGCCAATGCGCGGGCAATCCCGAGCCCGATGCCGCTGGTCGATCCCGTGATAAGCGAGACCTTGCCGGAAAGCGGGCGCCGGGCCGCAGTATTCTGGGTTTTGAGCTGGATATTCATGGGCCTCCCTTCGTGTGGCTGATCAGCCTCTCGACGAGACCGCTCAGCTTCAGCCTGCACGGCGGGCGGGGTCTAAGAAAATGCCGTTTGGCTTCCAAAACCATACGTCGGCGCTATGGCGGTTTGGGTAGTCATCGGGGGGCGCGATCGGGTAGCTTTGCCGCACGACAGACCGGGGCACGGCCATGGAGATGCATCAGGTTCGCTACTTCCTCGCGGTTGCGCGCGTGCTCAACTTCACGCGCGCCGCCGACGATTGCAACGTCACGCAACCATCGCTGACGCGGGCCATCAAGCAACTGGAAGCCGAACTTGGCGGCGATCTGTTTCGCCGCGAGCGGCCCGCCGCGCAACTCACCGAACTCGGCCAGCGCATGCATCCGCTGCTCAAGCAATGCTATGAGGCCGCGACCGGCGCCCGCGAGCTTGCCTCTTCCTTCAAGAGCGGCGAAGTCGGCGCGCTCAGGATCGCGCTCACCCATTCCGTCGACCTGTCGCTGTTGATCCCGCACCTCGACCAGATCAAGCGGATGTTCAACCGCCTGGAGTTCCGCTTTCTGCGCGGCAATGCCCACGAAGTGGCGGAGTTTCTCAAGAAGGGCGAAGCCGAGCTAGGCATTGCCGCCGAAATCAGCGAAGAGTGGGACCGGCTCGACGCCTGGCCGCTGTTCACAGAAAACTTTCAGTTCGTCGTCAACAAGAACCACCCACTGGCAACGCGCGAGAAAATCGATTTTGGCGATCTGCGCGCCGAGCAATTGCTGTCGCGAAATTACTGCGAGCATGCAACGCGGGTGAACGCTTCGCTTCGCGAGCACGGTCTCGACGTCGATCGCAGCCATGAGATCGCGTCAGAACGCGATTTGATCGAGCTGCTGGAGGCCGATATCGGCATTGCCGTGGTGCCTGACACGGCCTCTATCCCACCGACGCTGAAGCGCGCTGCCGTCGAAGGGCTGGATGCGCGCCGGACCGTGAACCTCTACGGCGTTGCGGGGCGTGAACGGACCGCCGTGGCATCCGCCGTGATGCGCATGCTGCGCGGTGCCGACTGGCAGCAATTTATGCGCAAGGGCGGAACTGCATAGGTCCTGCTCCTTGCCCTGATGAGGTCAGATCAAGCTTTCGGCTGATGCTTCGGAACTGCCTCCCATTCCGGGAATTTCCATGGTTGACGCAAGGCCCCCGGCCAACAAGGGAGATCAGCCATGCCGCAGATCCACACCGACAAACAGCCCGTTACCCAGATCACGATCATCGAGTCAGAGCCCGAGAAGCAGGCCGAGGCGCTATCGGTCATGACCGAGCGCGCCCGCTTCATGGCGCGCCAGCCGGGTTTTGTTTCCATCAGTCTGCATCGCAGCCTCGATGGCCGCCGCATCGTCAACTACGTGCAATGGCAAAATCGCGATCTGCTGCGATCGGCCCATCAATCCCCGGAGTTTCGCAAGCGATGGGGCCATTTCGACGAAATCACCAGCGACATCGATCCGCATCTGTACGAAGTTACCGAAGTCATGGAGGGGGAACGGTAGGCAGCGCTTTCCGCCATGCGCATTCCGAAGGCGCCAAGGAGCTACCGCTCTTCACTCGCACTCTTTAGCGCGGCGAGAAGGTCGTCGATCTCCATGCGCTTGCGAAAATCGGGATCGACGAAGCGCGCCTTCACCAGCCCGTCGCGACCGACCACGAAGGTCGCCGGGATCGGCAGCACCCAGCCGTCATTGCCGTGAAAGCTCGCCATGTCCTGGTATGACAGCAGCCGCTGGATTTCGGCGCCGAGCCAGATCGCAAGGTTGAGCGACAGCGCGTAGCCATTGTCGAGGTCGGTCAGCACAGGGAACGGCGCGTTGGCCTCGGATTTGAATCTTTCAGCATAGGCCTGCGTCTCCGGCATGATCGCAACGGCTTGCGCACCCAACGCCGTGATCCGGACGTGGGCCTGGATCACAGCCCGGACATTTAGCCGGCAATAAGGGCACCAGTGACCGCGATAGAACATCACCGCGACCGGTCCGCGATCGATTAATGACTTCAGGCTGACCAGGTTGCCGGTCTCGTCCGGCAGCAGGAAGGGCGGCATCGCCTCGCCTACCCGCGGCGCATTTTCGCCGCCGCCGTTCTCATTGAGCCGCGCCACCAGCCGGTCGACCGCTTCGCCATAGGCCGGAAATATCTCCCGCCCCGCCGCCGCGTAGGCCTCGAGCTGTTCGCGCAACGAGCCTTCCCTGTCGCGGCATTGCTGGAACGCCTGCTTGAGACGTTCGGCGTTGGCGAGCGTCAGCATTGTCGTCATGGCTTGCTCCAGCATTCCCCGTATTATTTTCTGGTCCGGGCCGCACCGCAAGGGCGGCCCAAACTTTCATTGTGCCTTGATCAGGGCAGATAGAAATTGCCGGTGGGGTCGAGCATGCCCGAGGTCGAGTAGAGCTGCCCCTTGTCCACGAAGAACACGGTATTGTTCGGGACCTTCTTGGCGTTCTTCATCATCGCGTCGTGATTCTTGGGGCTCGCGGCCATGGCCATCGCCGACATCTTGCCGGGGCCGGCATACATGTAGGCCATGCCCGGGTTGAATTCCCATGGAACTTGCGAGAAGGCCGTGGTGGCGACGGCGGCAAACGCAGCGGCGGCAATCAGGGTTTTGGAAAAGGTTTTCATCGGGATTCCTCTGGATGGTGACGCCCGCCAATCGGGCGCTGTCCCATCAGAGGGCGGCCTGATCCGAATGAGAAATGCCGTTGCACAATCGGTTCGATAGCCGCGGCGCATTGAGGAACCTGCAAGCCGACTGCAATCGATCTCCGCCGCACATAGCGCGACGCTATGGAGTCGAGAGCCAACCGGCATTTCCTCCTGGTCGCGAATTCAATGATTTTCGCGGGCGTAGCCGGCCGGATCTTTCGGGCCGAGGCAAAACCTCAAGAGGAGACCACGACATGTCCAAATCAAATCTCGCCTCACGCGCGATGCGGCGAGGCCTCGCGCTTACCGCACTCATCGCGGGCTCGTTTGCAGCGACCTCCACTGCCGTGGCCGGTGAATGCCCGGCCGGGAAGATGCAAGCGAACGTCCGCCCGATGGTCGACTACAAGCCGGTCGGCGTCACTGACGTCACGCTTGGCTCGATCAACCTCGAGAAGCAGCCCGCCAACATCAGGGATCGTGAGCTGCGCTTCCGCAAGCTGACGATCGAGCCCGGCGGCATCGTCCCCTGGCACAGCCATGACGATCGTCCCGCGCTGATCTACGTCCAGCAGGGCGAGATCGTTGAATACGCCAGCAACTGTTCGGAGCCGATCGTGCACAAGGCCGGCGAGATCAGGCCGGAAGTCGCCGGCACCTCGCACTGGTGGAAGAACCTCGGCAAGGAAACCGTCATCCTCTATGTCGGCGACGTCCGTAAGGATCCGCACGATCACAACATGTAAGGAGCTGTAACGAGCGCCACCCGACGCCTCGTTGCCGGATGTGACGGCTTGGAATCCCCGTGTCGCCCCGCACGCCCCGGCCGTCACATCCTTCCTTTTTCCGAGATGACAGTGAGAAGCGCCATGACCGGCATTTCCGCGCCGATGGAAACCGAAGCGGTGGAAGTGCATGGTCACTCGCCGGGCGCGGTGCTGCGATCCTTCATCATTGGCCTCACGGCGTTCCTGACCGTGGTCGATCTGTTCGCGACGCAGGCCATCCTTCCCTCGCTGACGCGGCACTACAACGTGTCGCCCGCCGAGATGGGCGTCGCGGTCAACGCCAGCACGCTGGGCATGGCAATCGCCAGCCTCGTTGTCGGCTTCCTGAGTCCGCATATCGACCGTCGGCGCGGCATTCTCATGAGCCTGATCCTGCTGGCGATTCCGACCACCTTGCTGGCGATCGCGCCCGACCTCACGACATTCACCGTACTTCGGATCGCGCAGGGCCTCTGCATGGCCTCGGCGTTTGCGCTGACTCTGGCCTATCTCGGCGAGCAATGCAGCGCGATGGATGCGGGTAGCGCCTTCGCGGCGTACATCACCGGCAACGTCGCAAGCAATCTGATCGGACGGCTGGTGTCGGCGGCAGTGGTCGACACGCTCGGGCTGGCCTCAAATTTCTATTTCTTCGCGCTGCTCAACCTCGCCGGCGCCGTGCTGGTGTATTTCACCATCCAGCGCGTCGAGCCGATGCAGGCGGTATCCGCGGCGCCGTCGCCGTTCGCGGCGACGCTCGCGCATTGGCGCAATCCGGCGCTCCGCGCGGCCTTTGCGATCGGCTTCTGTATTCTGTTCGCTTTCATCGGCACTTTCACCTACGTCAATTTCGTATTGGTTCGCGCGCCGCTGTCGCTGGGGCGGATGGATCTCGGCTTCGTCTATTTCGTGTTTGCGCCCTCCGTGTTCACGACACTGTTCGCCGGCAAGGCGGTAGCCTGCTTTGGCACGCGCCCGGCGATCTGGGCCGCGCTTGCGGTCGCCGCGCTGGGATTGCCCATGATGCTGTCTTCGCATCTGTTGGCGGTGCTCGCGGGAATGGTGCTGGTCGGCGTCGGTACGTTCTTCGCACAGGCCTGCGCCACCGGCTTTGTCGGGCAGGCCGCCAGCGACAACCGCGGCATTGCCAGCGGAACCTACCTCGCCTGCTATTTCTTCGGCGGTCTCGTCGGAAGCGCCGCACTGGGCCAATTGTTCGACCGCTCTGGATGGACCGCCTGCGTCGCCGGAATCGGCGCGTCGCTGGTCATCGCCGCACTGTTGACCGGGCGGCTTACCCGGTTCGCCGGGTCTCCGGCATGAACAGCCAGATCACCGTCAGGCCGAGGGCTGCAATTCCGGCCAGCCCCGTGAAGGCGACGCTGCTGCCAAAGGTGTCGCTGATGTAGCCCGCCAGCACCGTGCTCAGCGACGCGCCGATGCCGGTCGCGGTGCCGACGACGCCCTGCGCCAGATTGAAGTGGCCGCTGCCATAGGCGACATCGGCCACGATCAGCGGCACCATCACGGCGAGTACGGCCGCGGTGATGCCGTCGAACACCTGCACGAGAACCAGAAGATAGGGATCGCGCACGACTGCGAACAGCAATCCGCGGATCGCCAGCGCGCCGAACGCCATGAGCAGCAGCGGCCGCCTCCCCCAGGCCTGCGCCTTGCGCCCGACCGAGGGTGAAGTCAGCGCGACGATCGCTTGAGGTACGATGATGCAGGCCGCAATCAGCACCGGCGCCCATTGAGCCGATCGCGTCGTGACCACGCCGGCCATGAGCGGCAGCATGGCGGCGTTGGCGAGTTGAAACAGCAATACGCCGCCGGCGAAGATCAGCAGCGGGCGCTGCCGGAGGAGATGCAGCACACTGGTCGCCTCCTTGTCGGTGGCGTTGCTATCCCTGTCCTCGCTCAAGGCGCCGTGCGCCTGCGCCACGTTGATCTCCTGGCCACGAATCCGGGTAAGCGCCAGCAAGGTGGGGATTGTCAGGAGGAAGGTGACGAAGAACACCGACTGGCTTGACAACAGATAGCCGCATGCGCCCATCAGCGCCGCCGCCGAACCGTTGCCGAGGGACGCGAAACGGGCGTTGCGCCCGAGCCGCTCGCCGATCGCGAGCGGCCCTACCAGACCGAGACTGATGGCCGCGATTGCCGGACCCAGCACGCAGCTCGCCAGCGCATGCAGCACCGCCGCCGCGGTCACGACCGGAAAAATTGGCCATAGCGCATAGGCCAGCGCGGCGCAGCCGATGGTGGCGACCGCGAGCCCCGCCACCAGCCGCTCGGAACGGGCTGCATCGACCACGGCCCCGCCCGGCATCTGCCCGAGCAGGCCGATGATCCCGCCGATCGACAGCACGAAGCCGATCTCGACCTGCGTCCATTTCTGCGTGGTCAGATAGACCGCAATGAACGGACCGAACCCGGTCTGCACGTCGGCGAGGAAGAAGATGAACCAGTCGAGGCCACGCTGGCTCCCAATCGACGGTTTGGGCCGCTCGCTGGGAGCGGGCGGCTGCGGCACGATATTGCTCTCGCCGGCGGATCGCCTCTGGCGATCGTCGTTCATCAGATCGAGCGACTGGGACGGGAGCGCGACCAGATCGTTTTCTCCCTTACTTGTCGAAATCCCACGGCTGTAGGCGGCCAGCCGCACCGAGCACGATTACCGGCGCGTCCTGCTTGTATTCCGGCGCCGCCGTCACCTGTTCTTTCGTCAGCTCCAGGGTGATGCTGTCGCTCTTATTGGCAACTCGACCAAAATGCAGCGCACTCCAGTCGACGACTATCTTTCGGCTGCCGACACCGAGAAATCCGCCGAAATCGATGACCGCGGCCCGTACAGCGCCCTCGCGGTCCACAATCACGTCGACGATGCGTCCCATATTTTCGTTGGCTGCACTGCGGACCTCGCGACCCAGAATGCCGAGCGCGTCACGGGCCCCGATCACCGTGACCGAAGCTGGAGGCGCCGGTTCCTTTTTCGTGGCATCTTTTGCGGCATCGGCCGGCGCGGCGCGGCTTCCCTGCGTTCCGCCGTCTTCCGCTACCGATACCGGAAGGCTCATCGCTAACCCGGCGATCATAGATAGGACAAGAATACCGGCGCGCATATGGTCTCCTGATCTTGGCGGACGCTTCGGTTACCCGAATCCGCCATCGCTAATGCGTCAATACGATCGACACCTGAATCTGGCCGCGGGTGCGCAATACTTCGAGCGAGACCTCATCGTCGTGGCGGCGCACCCTCAAGTCGACGCTGGACGGCCCGAGTTGCAGATCGCGCAACACCACCTCGTTGAGGAAATCCGGCAGCTTTGGGTCGCGAAGGCGGATCTCGCCGCGCGCGGCATCGAATTCGAGGCCGAGCGCCGCTTCCAATAGCGTGAAGGGCGTCGCGCTGGCCCAGGCCTGCGGCGCGCAGGCGACGGGATAGAGCACCGGACCTCGGCGCTTTTCGCGGCGGAATCCGCAAAACAATTCCGGCAGCCGCCGCAAGTCCATGTAGCTCGCGGCATCGAACAGGCCCTTGAACAGATGCGCGACCGAATGCTTCAGGCCGTAACGCGCGAAGCCGAGCGCGATCAGCGCATTGTCGTGCGGCCAGATCGAGCCGTCGTGATAGGACATCGGGTTGTAGCGAACCTCGCCGTAGGCCACGGTGCGGATGCCCCATCCCGAAAAGAATTTCTGGCTCATCAGATCGGCCGCGACGCGACGGGCGCGATCGGTTCGGACGATGCCGGTGAAGAGAAGCTGGCCGGCATTGGAGGTTCGTACCTTGCACGGCCGCTTGGCGCCGTCGAGCGCCAGCGCGTAGGTGCCGAGTTCCTCGCACCAGAACGCCTCTTCGAAGCGCTCGGCCAGCAACAGCGCTGCGGATTCCAGTTCCGCCGCGCGATCGATCTTTCCGAGCCGGCGGGCGCAACGTGCCGCCAGCCGCTTGGCGGCGAAGACATATCCCTGAACTTCCGCCAGCGCGAGATAGCCCTCGGCGAGCTGTCCATCGGCGTGGAAGATCGCATCGAACGAATCCTTCCAGCCCTGGTTGGCAAGCCCTTGCTCGGTGGCGCGCTGGTACTCGACGAAACCGTCGCGATCGGGATCGCCGGGACCGTCGATCCATCGCAAGCCCGCTTCGATCGCGGGCCACAACTCGGCCAGCGTGTCATCATCGCTGGTGCGCTCGACATAGAGGCCGGCCAGCAGCACGAACAGCGGCGTCGAATCGACGCTGCCGTAATATTGCGCGAACGGCACTTCGCGCAGCGCCGCCATCTCGCCGCCGCGCATCTCGTGCAGGATCTTGCCGGGCTCGGCATCGGCGAGCGGATCGACCGTCTTGGCCTGAAAATGGGCGAGCCGCCGCAGCACTCCCTTGGCGATGCGCGGATCGACCCACAACATCTGCAGCGCGGTGATCAGCCCGTCGCGGCCGAACGTGGTCGAATACCAGGGAATGCCCGCATAGGGATATCTGCCCTGCGGCGTGTCCGTCATCAGCATGTTGAGATCGGCCATCGCCTGGCACAGCACCTCGTTGAAGATATTGTTCGAGGTCTCGATGCTGGCTGCGCCGGCCGTCGACCGCCGCATCTCGCGGCGATGCGCCAGGAGGCCGCGAAAGAACGGTACCGGCTTCTGCATGATCGGCTTGTTGCAGGACACCGCGACGAACAGGGCGATCACTTGCCCGGGTTCGAGTTCGAAATGATAGGTCGCTGAATTGACGGCGAGCCGGGTCGGCCGCGGCTCGAAATGCAAGGCGGTAATGCGGGCCTGGCCGTCAAGCCCGCTATACTCCAGCACCACATCGGCGGGGCCGAGCAGCCGGCTCGAGCCTATTCCCCGGCGCGATCGGCGCTCGCCACGCACCTCGAACAGATCGGCGAAATCATTGTCGAACAGCAGCGTCAGGTCGAAACTTGCCGGCCGCTCGCCGTGATTTTGCAGGGCGATGCGCTGGTAGGCGGTGCCGCGCCACAGGAAGATCGAGCGCACGATGTGCAGCGTGTCCTTTGGCAGCGTCAGCCTGCCGTTGCGGTACACGTCGGAATTGGTGAGGTCGACGGTCAACGCCGAATTATCGTCACGCAGATTGGAGCCGAGCAGCAGCGGCTGGACGTCGTCGAGCACCATCTCCAGCCGGGCGAGATAACGCGTATCGGCGTTGAACAGGCCGTCGGGCCCGCCGGCAGAGGCGCCGATATCGCCATGGCTGTCGAGTACGATAAAGGTGTCGTCGTGCTTGAGCGAGCGGCGCTGCCGCGTCGCCGGTCCCGTCATCGGAATATAGAACGGCGATTCCGCGACGTGTTCGGCAGCCTCAATGGTGATGAATTGAGTGACTTCGGCTGTCATATTGACCTCAGGCGATTTCCTTGCGTTGCGAGGGACGCATCGGGACGCAAACGCTACTGCCGCAGATCAGGCCGCGTGGCTGGCGAGACGGCCCATTTCGCGCGCGACCAGTTCGCGGTAAGGGCCCCTTCCCTGTACCAGAATATCCGGCGGGCCGTCTTCGATGATCCGCCCGTTCTGCAATACCACCACGCGGTCGAAATTGCGCAAGGTGGCGAGACGATGGGCGATGGCAATCACGGTGCGTCCACGCATCAGCCGCGACAGCGCCTCGCGGATCGCCTCCTCCGATTCGCTATCGAGCGCAGCAGTCGCTTCATCCAGCAGCAGGATCGGCGAGTCCTTCAGGAAGGCGCGCGCGATGGCGATGCGTTGCCGCTGTCCGCCGGAGACCTTGATACCACGATCGCCGACGATGGTCGCCATCCCTTCCGGAAGATTTTCGATGAAATCGCACCGCGCTGCAATCGCCGCGCGCAGCACCTCGTCGTCGGTCGCGTTCGGCCGTCCGTAGCGGATGTTTTCCATGATCGAGCGGTGGAATAGAGAGATATCCTGCGGCACCACCGAGATCGCTTCGCGCAGGCTTTGCTGCGTCACCCGCGCGATATCCTGGCCATCGATCGTGATGCTGCCATGCTCGACGTCGTAGAAGCGCTGCAGCAGTGTGAACAGGCTGGATTTTCCGCCGCCGGAATGACCGACCAGACCGACCCGCTGTCCCGGCTGAATGCGCAAGTTGAACTTTTCGAACACCTGAACACCGCCAGGATAATGGAATGCGACGTTATTGAATCCGACGGCGGCGCCGCTGCGGATCAGCGGCTCGGCCTCGGGATGATCCTTCAATTCGTGCGGCAGCAACAGGGTGGCGATCGCCTCGGTCAGGCGGGCGACATGCTGGGTCACGTCGACCAGTGCTACTGCAAGGTCGCGCGTCGCGCTCAGGATCGAAAGGCCGAGCGTACAGACCAGCACGACATCGCCGGTGGTCGCCGCGCCGCGCTGCCAAAGCGCGATGGCCCATGCCAGCAACGCGATCGTCAGCACGATTGTCACGACGGCGTGTAGCAGCCGCAGCTTCTCGAGATAGCGCAGGCTGCGGCCTCGGGCGTCGAGTTCCCGCTCGACGGTGGCATCGAAGCGGTCGTGTTCGTAGCTGAGGCCGCAGAACGCGCGAACCAGCGGCAGATTGCTGATGACGTCGACCATCTCGCCGTCGACCGCAGCGGCCTTGTCGGCAAAATCGTCATGCAGCGGCTTACCCGCCGCGGCGAGGCGGAACATCGCCATCAGCATGATGGCGGCGATGACGATCAATCCGGCGGACATCGCCAGGCTAACGGTCCCGATCAGGAGAATTGCCGAAATGGTCGCGATGCACGGCGGTAATACGTTCCAGACGAACATGTTCTCGACCGTGAAAACCGCATTTGAGGTCGCGGTGATGCGGCTGGTCAGCATGCCCGGCAGCCGGTCGGAGAAATAGCTGGGCGCATGACCGGTCAGATGCCGGAACATGTCACGGCGGAGATCGCCGGTGACGCCCACGAAAGTGAAGCTCGCCGTCCAGCTTGCAACACGCCACAACAGATTGTCCGCCGCGATCAGCGACATGAGAAAAGCGAATGCCAGCCATACGCTCCCTGCACGTTCCGACCCGGCCGTCAGGCTGTCGACCAGATGCTTCACGCCGTATTGCGTGCCCACGGAGCAGGCAACCGCCGCCACAACAGCAGTCAGAATGACGGCATGGGCCGCGCGGCGCTGCCGGAGATAGCGCAACACAAACGGAAACGGCCGGCGCGCATACCCTGAAAGATTGTCCATGTCGTCTGCAAACCTGTTGAGAGTGAACGGGAATCCCTAACGCGCGTCGCGCACGAGGTCGTGAACGATACTGCGGCGGTTTTGCGGGCACGCGGCCATCAGCGCGCAACAATAAGTCGCCGTAAATCTGTTGTTGTCAGATGGCATCAGCAAGACAGTCGTGTGGAAGAACCAAGATGCGCCGATGAGTGGAACTTCGCAGATGCAAGAACGTTCCACCTATCGGCACACCGGTGTCGACTTGCGGGCTGAGGGCTTCATTCAACTATCATTCCAAACAGGAGACGAAAGATGCGCATCGCGCAGGTCGCCCCGCTGACGGAGGCTGTTCCCCCCAAACTGTACGGCGGCACCGAGCGGGTGGTGCACTGGCTGACTGAAGAACTGGTAGCGTTAGGGCATGAAGTCACGTTGTTCGCCAGCGGCGATTCCCGCACCTCGGCGAAACTCGACGCAGCCTGGCCGAAGGCCTTGCGCCTCGACGGCTCGGTGCGCGACCCCAACGCGCTGCATATGGTGATGCTGGAGCGCGTGCGGCAGAAATGCGACGATGAAGAGTTCGATTTTCTGCACTTTCATCTCGATTACTATCCATTCTCGCTGTTCTACCGGCAGCCGACGCCGTTTTTGACGACGCTGCACGGCCGGCTCGACCTGCCGGAGCATCAGCCGGTGTTCACGACCTTCTCCAAGATCCCGGTGATATCGATTTCCAACTCACAGCGGCGGCCGGTGCCGCAGGCCAATTGGGTGCGCACCATTCACCATGGACTGCCGGAGGATCTGCTGACGCCGCAGCAGGTGAGGCCATCCTATCTCGCCGTGCTCGGGCGCATCGCGCCGGAAAAGGGCGTTGATCGTGCCATCCGGATCGCGACGCGATGCGGTATTCCGCTCAAGATCGCAGCCAAGGTCGACCGCGCCGACCAGGAATATTACGATGAGTTGATCTCCCCGCTGATCAAGGCCAATCCGCTGGTCGAATTTATCGGCGAGATCAGCGACCGTGAGAAACCCGATTTCCTCAGCGGCGCGATCGGCCTCCTTGTCCCGATCGACTGGCCGGAGCCGTTCGGCCTGGTGATGATCGAAGCCATGGCTTGCGGCACGCCGGTCCTTGCCTATAACCGCGGCTCGGTGCCGGAGATCATCGACCCAGGCCTCACCGGCTTCGTCGTGGAAGACGAAACCAGCGCGGTCGCTGTGGTCGACCGTCTCGCTGCGCTGGACCGGGCCGCCATCCGCAAGCAGTTCGAAGCACGGTTTACCGCGCGCCGCATGGCGCTGGATTATCTCGCCGCCTATCGCGGCCTGGTGGAAGAAGCGGAGCCGCGGATCAAGCTCGTCAGCAGCGCGGAGTAGCGGCGCGATAACGCCTTCCCTTGTCGTCGCAAGACGGCCGTAGGGTGGGCAAAGCGCAGCGTGCCCACCATCAAGCAATGGATCCGGACAGATGGTGGGCACGGCGCGTACGCGCCTTTGCCCACCCTACAACTCTCTGCGCTCCGTCATTGCGAGGAGTGAAACGACGAAGCAATCCATCTCACCGCGCATGGAGAATGGATTGCTTCCGCCCTTCGCCAAGGCTTCGGCGGACAAGTCGCTTTGCTCGCAATGACGCTAGGAGATCACTGTCCGCTTCGGCTCGACGATCTCGAACATTCGCGGGAATTCATCCATCAGCATCATCAACTCGCCGAGACGCATCGGGTTGCCGGCGGCCTTGATCTTGCCGGCGCTGACCGCTTCGGGAAACGTGGTCAGCTTGGCGATCACGTCGTCGAGCACGCCGCGTGCCAGGGTAAAGGTAGCATCGGCGTCGGCGGCTTGCGCGCCGGCCGTATAGGTCAGCGCGCAATTTTCCAGATTGAGAATGAAGCTCTCATTGGTATCGGTGAAATTCCAGTTCAGCACGATGCGCTCGCCTTCGGCCTTGGGGCCATTGAGGCGAACACCGAGCACGTCCCATAACTGTTCGGTGCGAAGTGCAGCCAGCGTTTCGCGCGGCATCGTGGAACGCGGCGGCGCCTTCGGCATGCCCTGCCGCAATTCCTGGGCGCCGAACAGATAGGCATTACGCCAGGTCGAACTCTCCGAGGCGTAGCCGAGCTGCTCGAACGTGTCGGCGAGCATCGCGCGCGCCGCCTGGTTGTCGGGATCGGCGAAGACCAGATGGCTCACGGCCTGCGCGACGAAACGGAATTCGCCCTTGGCAAAATCCTTGGCCGCGCGCGCGAGGATCGCATCCGCGCCGCCCATATACTCGACATATTTCTTGCCTGATTCCACCGGCGGCAGCGGATCGAGATTGACGGGATTAGCGTCGTACCAGCCAAGATACTTCTGATAGATCGCCTTCACATTGTGCCTGATGTGACCGTAATAGCCGCGGCCATGCCAGGCGCCCTCCAGGCTCGCCGGCAGGCGGATGGTCTCCGCGATCTCGGCAGCGGTGAGCCCGTGGTTCATCAGGCGAACGGTCTGGTCATGTGCGAACTTGTAGAGATCGCGCTGCTGGCGGATCATGGTATCGATCCGCTCCTGGCCCCAGACCGGCCAATGGTGCTGGCCGCACATCGCATCCGCCTTGCCGCCCCACATCTGCTGGGCTTCGCCGAGATACTTCGACCAGGCCAGCGCGTCGCGCACGTCGGCGCCGCGGAACGGCAGCAGATTGTGGAAATTATGCGTACAGTTTTCCGCAAGGTTGAGAAGCTTGTAGCGCGGGATGAAGAAATGCATCTCGGCCGGCGCTTCGCTGTTCGGCGCCATCTGAAATTCAAACTCGACACCGTCGATCGTCCGCTTGTCGCCGGTTGCCATGATCAGGTCGGTCGGACGCACCAGCGCGACCGCCCCCGCCGCCATGGTCTTGCCCAGCCCGCAATCGACCTGTCCACGCACGCCCTTGGCAAGGAACGGCCCGAACTGATACTGCGCACGCCGCAGCATGGCCGGGCCGGCGATGATGTTTTCGGAGACCGCATGCTCCATGAACAGATTGGGCGCAATGATCGGCACCTCACCGCCGGCGCGCATTGCATCGTCGAGCACGCCGCGCGCGCCGCCCCAATGGTCGGTGTGGGTATGGGTGAAGATCACGGCCGCGACCGGCCGTTTGCCGCGATGCTGGAAATAGAGCTCCATCGCTGCCCGCGCGCCTTCGATCGAGGTCAGCGTATCAACCACAATCACGCCGCTGTCACCCTCGATCAGCGTCATGTTGGCGATGTCGAGCCCGCGCACCTGATAGACGCCTGATACCACCTCGAACAGGCCGTGATGCATGTTGAGCCGCGACTGCCGCCACAGGCTGGGATCGACCGTCGGCGGCGCTTGCTCAGCGGAAAGAAAGCCATAAGGCTCGAGGCTCCAGACCACCCTGCCCTGTGGCGAGGTGATCTTTGCGTTCTCCACCGTGCGAAGGAAGCCGCGCGCCGCGTCGTCGAAATCGCGCGTGTCGGAAAACGGCAGCGCCTTCAGCGTCGCCGCGTGCTGCGCGATGACGGAGGCGGAAGCTTCCTTTGGAGACTCCCGGGGTGTTTCGATCGTGGCTGGTTGGCTCATTGTTGCTTGCTCCCTTGCACAAGACAGAAGGTCGAAAATCCGAACGAGGTCAGCGAAACTGCAGTCCCTCGAACTCGCCGCTGTTGCGCCAACCCTCGATATATTTGAAGTAGGCCATCGGGCCTGCGGGATGGCCGACATTGAGCTTGGCCGCGGGAACCGGGCTCGCGTCCTTCATTGTTGTAGTAGCCGGGCGTGCAGTCGGGCGAGCCGATCATGCGGCCAGCGCCGGTCAGCAGCAGCTCGACCCAGCGCTCTTCCGCCTCCCTGGTGACCTCGATCTCCTTGAAGCCGTTCGTCTGGGCATGCCGGACCATCAGCGCGATGGTCCGCGCGGCTTCGGTCAGGTTGTGCGGCACGTTGGAGATGAGATTGGCGCCCTGCGTCGGCTGGACGAAGAAGGCGTTCGGAAAGCCGTGAACGTGAATGCCGTGCTTGGTGCGCATGCCGGACGCCCAATGCTCCGACAACTTGACGCCGCCACGGCCGGTCAGGTCGAAGCCGGCGCGCCGCTTGTACTCGGTGCCGACCTCAAATCCCGAGGCATAGATGATACAGTCGAGCTGGTATTCCCTGCCCGCAACCACGACACCGTTCTTGGTGATACGCTCGACGCCCTTGCCGTCGGTATCGACGAGATGCGTACCCGGCGTGTTGAAGGCCTGCAAATAGGAATCGTGGAAACACGGCCGCTTGCAGAGCTGGCGATACCAGGCCTTGAGCTTTGCGGCGGCCTCGCGGTCATTGACGATGCTGTCAACCCGGGCGCGGATCTCCTCCATCTTCTCGAAATCGGAATCCTCAAACGCCGCCAGCATGTTTGCCGGCGTTCGCTGCTCGCGCGGCAGATGCATGACCTTGGCGCGAATCCGCCGCGACAGATCGGTCCAGCCGTCCTGCACCAGATCCTCTTCCGCCTAGCCGCCGGCCTGGTTCGCCGTAAAATTCTCCAGCCAGCGCTGCTGCCAGCCGGGTGTAGCTATCCCTGCAAACCACTCCGGATCGATCGGCGCGTTGGCCCTCACATCGACAGAGGACGGCGTGCGCTGGAAGACGTAGAGCTCCTTGCAGGCACGCGCGAGATGCGGCACGCACTGCACCGACGTCGCGCCCGCGCCAATGATGCCGACGCGCTTGTTCGCCAGCTTTTCCAACGGTGCGCCGGAGGGGTTGCCGCCGGTGTAGTCATAGTCCCAGCGGCTGGTGTGGAACGAGTGGCCCTTGAACGAAGAGATGCCGGCAATGCCGGGCAGCTTCGGCACGTGAAGCGGGCCCGTACCCATACCGATGAACTGCGCGGTGAACGCATCGCCACGGTTGGTGCGGATATTCCAGCGAGATTTGGCCTCGTCCCAATCGAGGCTCACGACCTCGGTGTGGAACAGCGCGTTGTCGTAGAGACCATACTGCTTGCCGATGCGCTGGCGGTGCGCGAGGATTTCCGGCGCATGCGCATATTTCTCCGACGGCATGTGCCCGGTTTCTTCCAGCAAGGGCATATAGACCATCGACGCCGTGTCGCATTGCGCGCCGGGATAGCGATTCCAGTACCAGGTGCCGCCGAAGTCGCCGCCCTTCTCGATGATGCGGACATCCCTGATGCCGGCTTCCGACATTCGCGCTGATGTCGCGAGGCCGGCAAATCCGCCACCGATGAAGGCGAAGGTGACGTGGTCGGTTTTCGGCTCGCGCGCGGTAACCGGCGTATAGGGATCGTCGAGATAATGCGCGAGCTGGCCGGCGACGCGAATGTATTGATCGTTGCCGTCTGGACGCACTCGCTTGTTGCGCTCCTCCAGATATTTCTGGCGCAGCCGCTCCTTGTCGATCGGAGCGCTATGCGAGGACGGGGCATGGTCAGTCATTGTCATCCGGGCGCCTTTCGGAAGTGGCGAAGGTGCCCATCATTATCATTGTTCCCCTCCTCTGCGCAGCCCGTCATTGCGAGCGAAGCGAAGCAACACACCTATCCACGCAGGGATAGGTGGGCTGCTTCCGCCTTCGCTCTCCGAGCTACGGCGGTCAGGTCGTCGCTTCGCTCCCCGCAATGACGGACGAGAGAGCCTGCCCGACTACTTCTTCACCTTGCTCGCATCCATCTTGATCGACGTATCCAGCATCTTGACCGAAAACGCCGTGTTCACGTCGAACGGCTTCTCCATGCCGAGATAGGTCTGCACCAGCTCGTAGTCCTTTTTCATGCGATCGGCGTCGATCCAGCCCAGCGCCTTGGTCGTGGTGAATTCGTCCGTCATCAAAAACTTGATGCGCTCCCACTGGCGCTGCTGGTTTTCCTTGTCCAGACCCGATGCCTGGTCGAGCAGCGCCTTGAGGCACGGCGCGACGTCGGCGACGCAGGCGGCATAGGCCTTCTGGCTGATTTTGACGAACTCCTCGACCAGCTTCGGATTCTTTTGCAGATAGGCGCCGTTGACGATCAGCGAATTGCCGTAAGGATTGAGCCCGATGTCCTTCCAGTTGATGAAGCCGAGATCGGCGCCGAACTCGATCACCTTCAGATCGTGCTCGTTGTAGAAGTCGCTGATGATATCGACGGTATGGCTCTTCAGCGCCGCGATCTTCGCGGTCGGGCCGACATTGACGAAATTCACCGAGTCGGGTGCGATGCCGGCGGCCTTGGCGAAGGCCGGCCACATGACTCGCGAGGCATCGCCGGGCGGATTGCCGATCTTGTGGTTCGGAAAGTCCTTCGGCCCGTTCACCCCATAGCTCTTCAGCCAGTAGAAGGTCTGGCCGGTGTTGGCGTAGATGCTCATCAGCGCCACCACGTCGGCGCCCTTGCTCTTGGCCACCAGCGCAGTCGCGAGATCAGCGATGCCGAACGGCGAGCCGCCGGAGCCGACTTTCAGGGACGAGACGCCGGATCCCTTGCCGACCTCGATCGTGAGATCGATGCCGGCCCTCTCGTACCAGCCTTGTGACTTGGCGTAGTAGAACGGCGAATGATCCGCCGTCGGCGTCCAGTTCAGGATGAGGTTGACCGCCTCGGCCGCAACGCTGGGAGCAGCCGGCATGGCAAGCGCAAGCGCCAATCCCGCAATTCGCAAAGCCTTCATTGCACCTTCCTCGTTCTGCAACCGATCTTGTCGTCGCGCATCCGTGACGCTACCAATGCAACAAGGGACCAGACGACTTGTCAACTATTTGGTTGGAAATGCCCAGGAAACGACCTGACGACTTAAAGCCGCAGCGGCGCGATCCGGCTGCGACCCGGAAAAAACTACTGACGGCGGCGCGGCGCGAGTTCGCCAGCAGCGGCCTTGCCGGCGCCCGCGTCGATGAGATTGCCGCGCGCGCGGGCGTTAACAAGCAGCTTGTCTACCACTATTTCGGCGACAAGGACGCGCTCTATCTGGCGGTACTGGAATGGGTCTATGAGGAAATCCGTGCCCAGGAGCGCGAGCTTAACCTCGAGGGACTGCCGCCCGAGCAGGCGATCAAGAAGCTGATCGAAAGTTCCTTCGACTACCTCGCCGCACACCCGGATTTCATCGTGCTGCTGAACGACGAAAACCGTGGCGGCGCCCGCCATGTCCGCGGTTCGCGCAAGCTGGAAGCGATGCATTCGCCGCTGGTCAGCCTGGTTTCGACCACCCTGTCCCAGGGCGTGAAGGCCGGCATCTTCCGTAGAGGTATCAACCCCGTTCACCTCTACATCTCGATCGCCGGACTCAGCTATTTCTACTTTTCGAATACGCCGACCCTGTCGGCGATCTTCGGCAAGGACCTGTCGAGCCGGGCCGCCCGGCAGGCCCGCCGGAAGCACGTGGTCGATCTGGTGATGCATTCGCTGCGCCCCTAATCAACCAGATGGTTGATCGGTAGGAGAGGCCGCGATAGATTGCGCCACGCGGCCGGGAACCGGCTACGAGTCTAACGGGAGTACCGGGTGTTCAGCGGGGATGGCGGATCGGCACGGTCTTTCGCGATCATCCTGATCGTGCATCTGGCCGTGATCGTGCTCTGGCAGGTGCTGGTCGACGTCTTCCAGGTGCCGAAATTCATCCTGCCTTCGCCGCTTGCAACCATCAAGACGCTGGGCACGCCCGGTTATGCCTGGCTCTCCAACCTCGCGGTGACGGCGGCCGAAATCCTCGGCGGGTTCTGCCTCGGCGCGGTGGTCGGCATCATGCTGGCGGTGATGTTCACCTGGTCGCCGCTGGTCAGCCTGTTGCTGCTGCCGCTGTTCGTGACGCTGAACATGATTCCGAAGGTGGCGCTGGGCCCGCTGTTCATCGTCTGGTTCTCGTACGGGATATTCCCGAACATCCTGATCGCGTTCTCGATCTGCTTCTTTCCGATCCTGCTGACGACGGCCCGAGGCTTGAGCGAAGTCGAGCCGGATCTGCTGGATCTCGTAAAATCGCTGCGCGGCTCGCGCTGGACATTGTTCCGAAAGATCCAGTTGCCGGGCGCGCTGCCTTACGTGTTTTCCGGAATGAAGGTCGGCGCGATCCTGGCGGTGGCCGGCGCCATCGTCGGCGAGTTCATCGCCTCCGAGCGAGGGCTCGGCTACCTCATGATCCAGGTGCAGTCGTCGCTCGATACGCCGGCGATGGTGATGGCCGTCGTGCTGCTGACATTGCTGGGCGTGGCGCTGTATGGGCTCGTGCTCGGCCTGGAGCGGATGTTCGTCGTCCGGGACATCCGGCTGCAATAAGACAGGAAGAAACATGCTTCTAACGCGCGAAAGCCTGCCGCAGACGATTTCGGATATCGCAGCACTGGACGAACTGCTGTGCCGCCCGAGCCAGGCGCTGATCGACGATCTCGGCAAGGTCGACGGCGACATCATGATTTTGGGCGTCGCCGGCAAGATGGGGCCTACTCTCGCGGGCCTCGCCAAGGCCGCCGCGCCGAAGCGCCGCGTGATCGGCGTCGCCCGCTTCAGCGATGCCGGCGTGAAAGACTGGCTGCAGGCCCGCGGCGTCGAGACCATCAATTGCGATCTGCTCGACGAGACCGCGATCAAGGCGCTGCCCAAAACTCCGAATATCGTATTCATGGCCGGCCGCAAGTTCGGCGCCGAGGGCGATCTCTCGCTGACCTGGGCGATGAATTCGCACGTCCCTGCCCTTGTCGCGCAGGCCTTTTCTACGTCGCGCATCGTCGCGTTCTCGACTGGCTGCGTCTATCCGTTCGTGCCCGTCAACGGCAAGGGCTCGGACGAGAACATGGCGCCGAACCCGCCCGGCGAATACGCGCAATCCTGCGTCGGGCGCGAGCGCATGTTCGAGTATTTCTCGAAGAAATATTCAACGCCCGGCCGGCTGTTCCGGCTCAATTACGCGATCGACATGCGCTACGGCGTGCTGCACGACATCGCCAGCAAGGTGCTGCAGGGCAAGGCGATCGACGTCAGCCTCGGCCATGTCAATTTCATCTGGCAGGGCGACGCCTCCGCGCAGGCGCTGCGCTGCCTCGCGCATTGCGACACGCCGACCTCGCCGATCAATGTCAGCGGCCACGAAATCCTGGCGGTGCGCGATCTCGCCGCAAAATTCGGCCAGCGTTTTGGCCGCGCGCCCGTCATCACCGGCAAGGAGGAGCCGACGGCGTGGCTCACCGACACATCGCAGGCCGTGAAGCTGTTCGGCCTGCCGATCGTCGACACCGAGCAACTCATCAGTTGGACCGCCGACTGGGTATCGCGATCGATGCCCAGCCTCGGCAAACCCACCAAATACGAGGTGCGCGATGGCCGCTATTGAGCCGATCGACATCGTCGAGCTCGACGTCGACGATGCGCCAGCCGGGCTGGTGTTGTCGACCGAAGCGGGCTGGAACCAGAACGAGGCCGATTGGCGCTTTTTCCTGAGCAATGGCGTTGTGTTCGGCGTGCGTCACGACACGAGGCTGGTAGCATCAGCCGCCCTGCTACCGTACTCGGCTGGCAATGCCTGGATCAGCATGGTGCTGGTGACCTCAGACTTTCGCCGCCGTGGCATTGCGACAAAGCTGGTCGACGCTTGCCTCGGCGCGGCGGCTCGGCGCGGCCTCACCGCCTGGCTGGATGCGACGCCGGCAGGCGCCACCGTCTATGGTCCGCTCGGCTTCACGCCGACACTGCAATTGCGGCGGCTGCGGCTGGAAAAGCCGCAAGGCGCCACAGCGACGCGGCTGCTGGCGGCCGGCAAGCTCGACGCCTTGGCCACGCGCGATAGCAGCGCCATGGGCTTCGACCGAAGCACATTGCTGTCGGAATTTTCTGCGCGACCGGGCTCGCGCATCGTGTCGGATGATCGCGCCATGGCCCTCGTACGCGATGGGCGCGCCGCGCGGCAGATCGGGCCACTGCTGGCCGATCGAACCGAGCAGGCGCTGGCGCTGGTGGACGCCATCGTCGGCTCCGAGACTGGACCGTGGCTGATCGACGCCGTTCATTCTCAGGAAGCGTTTCTGCAGGAGCTCGTTCAGTCAGGCTGGAACATCGAGCGGCCGTTTCAGCGGATGCGCTTTGGCCGTCCCACCGCGCCGCCTGCGCAACTGCCGTTCGCCGTCGCCGGGCCGGAATTTGGATAGGAAGTGCCGATGCACCACAGCGAGATCAAGGCCGAAGTCCGCAAGCTGATCGCCGACGGCACCGTGCTGCCGGCGCATCCGCTTGCGCTCGATGCCAACCGCGCGCTCGATGTCAGGCATCAGCGGGCGCTGACGCGCTATTACCTCGATGCCGGTGCCGGTGGCCTCGCCGTCGGCGTGCACACGACCCAATTCGCGATCCGCGAGGTCGGTCTGTACCGGCCGGTGCTGGAACTGGCAGCGGAGACCGCGGCTTCATGGACCCAACGACCGGTCGCGATGGTCGCGGGGCTCGCTGGTCCGACAAAGCAAGCTGTTGCGGAGGCGCAAACCGCACGCGGCATCGGCTACCATGCCGGCCTGCTCAGTCTGGCCGCGATGAAATCGGCATCCGACGACGACATCATCGCGCATTGCGCGGCGTTGGCGCGCGAGATCCCGCTGGTCGGCTTCTATCTGCAGTCGGCGGTCGGCGGCGTCATCCTCAGCGCCGATTTCTGGCGCCGCTTCGCTTCCATCGATAACGTCATCGCGATCAAGATTGCGCCGTTCAATCGCTACCGGACGCTTGACGTTCTGCGCGGCGTGGCGGCGGCCGGCGCGCTCGACCGGGTCGCGCTCTATACCGGCAATGACGATCACATCCTGCTGGACCTCACTTTGCCCTTTGATCTGCGTGACAAGGGCGTCACCACCCGCGCCTATTTTAAGGGCGGCCTGCTCGGGCACTGGTCGGTGTGGACCGCGAGCGCGATCATGCAGTTCGAGATGTGCAAGGCGGCGCGCGGCAAAGACACCGTACCGGCCGATTTGCTGGCGCTCGATGCCCGCGTCACCGATTGCAACAGCGCGTTCTTCGATGTCGCCAACAATTTCCATGGCTGCATCGCAGGCTGCCATGAAGTGCTGCGGCGGCAAGGATTGATGCAGGGCCTCTGGTGCCTCGATCCCGCCGAGGGTCTCAGCCCCGGCCAGATGCAGGAGATCGACCGCGTCTGCCGCGAGCATGCCGACCTATCCGACGACGCCTTCGTGAAGGCGAACCTGCAGAAATGGCTGGCATGACGGTGGACGAGCCCTTCATCAGCCTGAAGAACGTCCGCAAGGTCTATCGGTCCAAGGGCACGGAATTCCTCGCCGTCTCCGATGTCACCATGGACGTGAAGGAGGGCGAGCTGGTATCCCTCGTCGGCCCCTCCGGCTGCGGCAAGACCACCGTGCTGAAGATCCTGGCCGGTCTGCATGATGCCGACGGTGGCACCATCAAGATCGGCAATTCGAGAACACCGTTCGACCCCGCACGCGACATCGGCATGGTGTTCCAGCAGGCCCTGCTGCTGAAATGGCGAACTATCCTCGATAACGTTTTGCTGCCCGCCGAAATCGTCGGCCTGCCCATGAAGCCCGCGCGGGACCGCGCCCGCGACCTGCTCAACCTCGTTGGCCTCGCCGGCCACGAGAACAAATATCCGCAGCAATTGTCCGGCGGCATGCAGCAGCGCACGGCAATTGCGCGCGCCTTCATCCATGATCCAAAACTGATCCTGATGGACGAGCCGTTCGGCGCGCTCGATGCGCTGACCCGCGAGCAGATGAACCTCGAAATGCTGCGGATCTGGCGCGAAAGCGGCAAGACCATCCTGTTCGTGACGCACAGCATTCAGGAAGCGGTATTCTTAGCCTCGCATTGCGCCGTGCTGACCGCGGGACCAGCGCGGATGGCGGAATACTTCCCGATCGAGCTGCCGTTTCCCCGCGCATTGCCGATCAAGACCACGGATGAATTCGGCGCCTATGCGCGGCGGATTTATGAAAAGCTGGGGTTGAGCCCAAGCGCCTGAGTCTCCTACTCATACGCCGTCGGTCCCGTATCGCGATAAGCCCAGCAACTCTCCCGCGGCAGCGAAACCTCGGTCTCGACGCCGACCTGATGGCGGGCCGCGGTGCCGAGTTCGACGACTTCCAGCCGCCGGCCGAACAGCTCGATGCCGTAGGCGGTCTGCGTGCCCTGGTAGCGGCGATCGAGCACGCGAGCGGAAAAGACGTTGGCGCCGTTGTGCTGGCCGATCGTGATGTTTTCCGGCCGCAGCGCGATGCGTACCTTCTCATCCGGGCTGAGCGGATGCAGCAAGGCCACCTCGCCGCGCCGCCCCTCGCCGAAATCGACTGTGCCGAACGCGCCGTTGCGCGACACCAGCGTGCCGGCGAGCTCGTTGGTCGCGCCGGTGAAATTGGCGACGAACAGATCCGCCGGCCGGTTATAGATCGCGTCAGGCGTATCCATCTGCAACAGCTTGCCGTCGCGCATGACGCCGATGCGGTCGCCCAGCACTACCGCCTCGGCCTGGTCATGGGTGACATACAGCGCGGTCATTCCGGTTTGCTTGAGGATGACGCGCAGATCGTCGCGCAGCCGCAACCGCAATTTGGCATCGAGATTCGACAATGGCTCGTCGAGCAGCAGCAATTGCGGCCGGTAGACGATGCTGCGCGCCAGCGCCACGCGCTGCATCTGCCCGCCAGACAATGCGACCACCGGCCGGTCGGCATATTCCGACAGGCCGACCAGCTCGAGCGCCTCGTCGACCTTGCGGCGGGCGTCCGCGCGAGAGAGTTTGCGGTGCTTGAGCGGATAGACCACGTTCTGCCGCACCGTCATATGCGGCCACACCGCGTAGGACTGAAACACCATGCCGAGATCGCGCAACCGTGGCGGCACCAGAATGCCACGCTCGGGCGACGAGACGACCTTGCCGGCAATGCTGATCTCGCCCGATGTCGGATGTTCCAGCCCCGCGACGCAGCGCAGCGTCGTGGTCTTGCCGCAGCCGGAGGGACCGAGCAGAACCACGATCTCGCCGGCCGGCACGCCGAAACTGACGCCGTCGATCGCCGGCCGGCCGATCGCAAACTGCTTGCGCAGGTCGGTAACTTCGAGGGTCGCCGTCATCGGTCCGACAATTCCACTGATGTGACGATCATTGCGCGTAGCCGTAGGTCTTGTTCCACTCGGCCACCCAGGCCGTGTGCAACTTCACATACTCGTCGAACTTGGGGAACCAGACCTTGACCACCTTGGGATCAAAGCCCTCCGGATAGGCCGGCGGCACCTTCAGCGACGTGAGATTGCCGAGCTCCTTGATCATGAACGTCTGGCCCTCCTTCGACAGGCACCAGTTGAGAAACAGCTTTGCGGCGTTGGGGTGTGCGGCGGTTTTCGGAATGCCCGTGGCATAGGGATTGACCGGTGCGCCCTCCGGCGGAAAGAAGATCTGGATCGGCGCGCCATCCTTCTGCTTTGGATAGATCGCGTTGTAGAGCAACGGCCCCATGGCGATTTCGCCGCGTACCAGCGAATCCGACATCGGCGCGCCCGATGGATAAAGTACCGGACGGGTCGCTGCCTGCTTGGCCCAATAATCCTCGCCGAGCACCTGGCGTTCGAACATCACGCGGGTCCATGTGGTGCCGCCAGACGGGGCGATCACCTGCCCGGTCAATTTGTTGTATTCGGGCTTGGTAAGGTCCATCCAGGTCTTGGGCGGGTTCTTCACCAGTTCGGTGTTGTAGGCGATCGACCATACCAGCGTGACGCGCGGCCAAAGCTGCGGTGCGATTTTCGATTCGGGATTGTAGTCGGCGGCATTTGGCGGCGCGTAGTCCTGGAACATGTCCGCCAGGGGCTGCATCAGCGCGCGGTCGGAATGATCGACCACGTCGGCGATGAGTTTTCCGGCCGCCGCTTCGGTCTTCACCCGGGTGATGAGTTGACCACCTGGCGCGCGCACCATCTCGATCTTGATTTCGGGGAATCGCTTGTTGAAGGCCTTGATGACCTGCTGTTCGACCTCGGCGAAATTCGCGGTGTAGAACACCAGCTTGCCTTCGGCTTTCGCCGCCGCGATTAATTCGGGCGGACCGAATTCCTGCGCCTGTGCCCGCGCGCCCCATGTGAGTGCGAGACCGGCGATGCCGGCGGCTGCCACGATGTTGGTGAGGATCCTTCCAGTCATAGCCAATCCCTCCCTTCCTTTGCCCTTCGTTTTGTTATCCGGTCCGGGCGACGCTGCCCTGCGCCGCACCGCGCGACAGCCAATTGGCGCCGCCAATGAGAACGCCGAGCAGAACGGTTTGCACCAGGCTGAATGCGGCGGTCTTTCCGAGGTTCCCGCCCTCGTAATAGTCGAGCAGCAGCACCGACATCACCATGGTGTCGCTGGTGTAGAGAAACAGCGACGAGCCGAGTTCGCGGATCGCGAGCACAAACAGCAGCGTCATCGAGGCCATCACGCCGGGCCGCGCCAGCGGCAGCACGATCGTCCTGATGGTGCCGAGCACGCCCTTGCCGCAGACCCATGCCGCTTCCTCGAGCTCGCGATGGATTTGCAGGAACGAGGTCGACAATGATTTGACCGTATCCGGCATGAAGCGCGCGATGAACGCCAGCGCCAGAATCCAGATGGTGCCGTAGAGACCGCCGGGAATGCCGATCCATGCCCAGAGATAGGCAACGCCGACCACGAGGCCCGGGATCGCCACCGGCAAGGTCGAGATCACGTCGATCCAGCGCCGGCCCATCACTTGCGTGCGGTGGATGGTGTAGCCGATCGCAAAGGCGAGCGCCCCGCCGACCACGGCGGTGATGATACCGACCTCGACCGCATTGTAGATCGAACGCATGGTCAAGGGATTGTCGAAGATGCTGTGAAAATGCATCAGCGAATACTGCCTGGCGTCAAACAGGCTCGAGACGTCGCGGATGAACATGAATTTCCGGAACGCCGCAACGATCAGCGCCAGCGACGGCAGCACCACCACGATCAGGAGATAGACGATGCCGAGACCGAAGGTGAACCAGCGCCAGCGCCCGAGATCGAGGCTGCGCGGCCGGAACGCCTTGCCGGCGACGGTGGTGTAGCTGCGGCCGCTCAGCACCTTGTGCTGCAAAAACACCAGCAGGCCCGTGACGGCCATCAGGATGATCGCCACTGCAGCGGCGGTGTTGTAGAGCGGCGGCGACCAGTTGGTGAGCTTGAAGATGTAGGTGGTGAGCACCGCCAGGTTGGTCGGCGCCCCCAGCACCGCGGGGATGCCGTAGATGCCGAGCATGACGATGAACGACAGCAGCATGCCCGAGACGATCGCCGGCATGATCAGCGGAAACGTCACCGTGAACAGCGTCGCGAACGCGCTGGCGCCGGAAATCTCGGCAGCCTCCTCCAGGCTCGGGTCCATGTTGCGCAGCGCCGACGAGGTGAACATGTAGACGTACGGCGCGTAATAGATGCCGAACACGAACACCAATCCCCACATCGAATAGAAATCGACGCGCCAGTCGAGCCCAACCCATTTGAACATGGTGTTGATCAGGCCGGTCTTCGGGGAGCCGAGAATGGCCCATGCGACGCCCGCGACCAGCGGCGGCGCGAACAGCGGCAAAATGCTCGCGGCCGCGATAAAACCCTTGAACGGCGTATTAGTGCGGACGACGATCCAGGAAAACAGCAATCCGACCGCGACCGCAATCAGCGTGCCGCCGCCGCAAGCGATCAGCGTATTGGCGAGCGCCTCGGCGACGTTCGGGTTCGCCAGCACGGTGAGGAAGTTCGTGACCGAGAGGTGGCTGAGCTGGATGCCGTCGACCACCGGATTGGTGTCGGTGAGCGCGCCGAGCAGCAGCATCAGGATCGGGTAGATGACGAGGAAGCCGAGGATTGCGAGCAGGAGCGAAACCCACAACCCCGCCCCTACGCGCCCACGCCCGCCCTCACTCGCGCTACGCATGACCTCGCTGCGCCGGCTCGCCAGTCCGTCCAAAACGTTTTCCTCGCCGGTGACCGTCTTTTTATAAAACTGCGGTCGCTGTGCGCCCAAGCCTAGTCGATCGTTGGGCAGGCGGAAAGGTATCCGAAAGTCGGCGCACGGATATGGCGCGGCGGGCGTCCATCCCTTCGCATACGCATCATGCAGCGGTGTGCCTGTGGCTTGCACCGTGTCCGTAGTACACGCCGCCGTGGGCGCGACCGCCCCCGGCGTGGAGAGCCCGAACGAAATGACCGCAGACGCAACCGGAAAGCCATCAACCGCGCCGATCGACGGCCTGCCCCCGGAACTCCGGCGCTGGGCGGTCGCGGCGATCTTTACCGCGCTGGCGATGGCTTCGCTGGATACGGCAATTGCGAACGTCGCGCTTCCCGCGATTGCCGCCGACCTCCATGTCAGCCCGGCCGACGTGGTCTGGGTGGTCAATATCTACCAGATCGCGCTGGTGGCGACGCTGCTGCCGCTCGGTGCGCTCGGCGAAATCGTCGGCCATGAGCGAATCTATATCGGCGGCCTCATCCTGTTCACGCTGGCCTCGCTCGGCTGCGCCCTGGCATGGTCGCTGCCCAGCCTGACGGCGGCCCGGGCACTGCAGGGACTGGGCGCCAGCGGCATCATGAGCGTGAACGCGGCGCTGGTCCGTTTCGTCTACCCGACCCACATGCTCGGCCGCGGCTTCGGCCATAACGCACTGGTGGTTGGAACGGCATTCACATTCGGCCCGACCATTGCCTCGGCGATCCTTGCGATCGGAACATGGCCGTGGCTGTTTGCGATCAACATCCCCTTCGGCGTGATCGCGATCTGGATCGGCCTGAAGACGCTGCCGAAAACGCCGCGCGCGAAGCACGCCTTCGATTTTGCCAGCGCAGCACTGACCGCAAGCTGCCTCGGGCTTTTCATCATCGGCATCGGCAGCGCCGCGCATCAGGCGCCCCCCGCCCTTGTCGGACTGGAGCTTGGCGCTGCGTTGCTGCTTGGCTGGATCATGATGCGCAGAGATGCGGACCATCCGGCACCGATGTTGCCGATCGATCTGTTCCGGCGGCCGATGTTCGCGCTGTCGGCGGCCACGTCGGTCTGTGCATTCGCGGTGCAGGGACTGGCGTTCGTCTCGCTACCCTTCTACTTCGAGGACGTGCTGCACCGGTCTCAGGTCGAGACCGGCTTCTTCATGACGCCGTGGCCGCTGGTGGTGGCGATCATGGCGCCGATCGGAGGCCGATTGTCCGACCGCTATCCCGTCGGCATTCTCGGCGGCATCGGGCTGGTGCTGCTCGGCATCGGCATGGCGCTGCTGGCGACGCTGCCGCCGGACCCCAGCATTGCCAACATCGTCTGGCGCACTGTGGTCTGCGGGATCGGATTCGGCTTTTTTCAAACGCCCAATTTGCGGGCGCTGATGTCGAGCGCGCCGCCGCATCGCAGTGGCGGCGCGAGCGGCATCGTCGCGACCGCGCGCCTGACCGGACAAACCCTCGGCGCGGCGCTCGCCGCCCTGTGCTTTGCGCTGGCCGGCCATAATGGTGCAACCGTCGCGCTGGCGCTCGGAGCCGGATTTGCTGCGCTCGGCAGCCTGATGAGTTTCCTGCGCCTCGCCGTAGGCGCAGAGAAAACGTGACGGCCGGCGATGCAGCACGGCCAGCCGCTACTGCTAATTGAGCGCCCACAGATAGGCCAGCGTCGCCGCGATCCCGAGACCGGTCCTGACCGCGTGCAGCCCTCCCCACTTCACGATCAGCGCACGTGATTCCGGGCCGGCGTCCTTCTCGTCGATAGCGTTCAGTACGCGGTTGGTCGGCATGATGCCGATCAGCGTATAGGGCCAGTTGGCGAGAATGAGCACCGCACCGACGATCCAGCGCCAGTCCCCGGTCAACCAGGCGGCGATCAGGCCAAACACGCCCGAAATGACCGCACAACTCGCCTGCATCGTAAAGCCGCGCGCGTAGCTTGGCTTCCACTGTCGCAACAGACCTCGGTCATCGAGAGCCAGCCTGGCCGGCTGTTCGGCGAAGTTGATGAAAAATGCGGCGCCGGCGAATGCCGCGGCGACGATCGTCGCTAGCTGTCCTGCAAACATGACTCACTCCAGATATCGTTTGCTAATTGACAATATATTGTCATCTTGGGTACTAATAGTCAAATGGCGACAAAACGACATACGCCCGGCGGCGAGGCCCTGACCGATCTGGTGCTGGCGGTGTTCCGGCTCAACGGACGGCTGCTCGCGGCCGGCGACCGCCTTGTGGCCGATCTCGGTCTGACCAGCGCGCGCTGGCAGGTGCTGGGCGCGATCGCCCTTTCGCCAACCCTGCAGCCGGTGGCATGGCTGGCGAGAAGCATGGGGCTTAATCGCCAGGGCGTTCAGCGCATCGTCAATGAGATGCGGGACGACGGCCTCGTCGAGCTGCGCCCCAACCCAAATCACCGCCGCGCCCATCTCGTTGCGCTGACCCGGCGTGGGCAGGATGCCTTTTCGGCCGCCACGAATTTGCAGACGCCGTGGGCAAATGCCCTCGCCAAGGGGATCACGCCCAACGAGATTGCCGCCGCCAGTCGAACCTTGAAGGCGCTGAACGAGCGCCTCGATAGCGCGGATTAGCCCGGCCGCGCCGATGGGGACGATCGCGCCCGACCCGCCATAACACCGGCCGGTCAAGTTTCATCCGGCGCGAAAACGCGTTTTTTACCGTGCGCACAAACGCATTTTCTTGATTTGAACTATTCCAAGTTGCGGGCCATCTTCCGCGCGCAGCTCCCTCGGTGGATGGAGCGAACAGGGGATACGCGATGGCAAATCTCACAATTAACGGCAAATCGATCAATGTGGACGTCGAAGACGACACGCCACTTCTTTGGGCAATCCGGGAGAACGTCGGGCTGACCGGCACCAAATATGGGTGCGGCATTGCACAATGCGGCGCCTGCACGGTGCACATCGATGGCGTCGCGATGCGCTCCTGCGGCGTTACCGTCAGCGAAGCGGTCGGCAAGCAGATCACTACGATCGAAGGTCTCGCCACTGGCGGCACGCTGCATAAGGTGCAGCAAGCCTGGGTGGCCAACGACGTGCCGCAATGCGGCTATTGCCAGGCCGGCATGATCATGGCGGTTGCGGCGCTTCTCAAGGAGAAGCCAAAGCCTACCGACGAAGACATCAACGAGGCCATCACCAATATCTGCCGATGCGGGACCTTCCAGCAGGTCCGCGAGGCGATCCACGCCGCCGCGAACGCTTGAGGAGGACGCCATGAACAAGCACGTCATGCCCAAGCTCAACCGCCGCGCCTTCGTAATCGGCACCGCTGCTGCCGGCGCCGGCCTCGCGATCGGTCTCGATATTCCCTTCGGCGGACCGAAGGTCGTCCGCGCCGCCGACGGCTCGCCGGAAGTCAATGTCTGGGTGGTGATCCGCCCCGACAACACCACGGTAGTTCGCGTTGCCCGCTCGGAAATGGGCCAGGGCACCCTCACCGGCCTCGCCCAGCTCGTCGCCGAAGAGCTCGAATGCGACTGGTCGAAGGTCGTCACCGAATATCCGACACCGGGTCAAAGTGTCGCACGCAAGCGCGCCTGGGGCGATTTCTCGACCGGCGGCAGCCGTGGCATCCGCACCAGCCAGGAATATGTCCGCAAGGGCGGCGCCACCGCGCGCATGATGCTGGTGCAGGCCGCCGCGAACGAGTGGAAGGTGCCAGCCTCGGAATGCAGCGCGGCCAACAGCGTCATCACCCATACGCCGTCGGGCCGGACCACGACCTACGGCAAGGTGGTCGAGGCCGCAGCGAAGCTCACGCCGCCGGCCGACGCCGACGTCAAGCTGAAGGATCCGAAGGACTGGAAGATCGCCGGCAAGGGCGTGAAGCGGCTCGATACCGTCGACAAGACCACGGGCGCAATGATCTACGGCGCCGATATCAAGCTGCCCGGCATGCTCAACGCCGCGATCAAGGACGCGCCGGTCTTCGGCAGCAAGCTGAAGAGCTATGACGAAGCCAAGATCACCGGCATGAAGGGCGTCAAGAAGGTGGTGAAGGTCGGCGACAGCGCTGTCGCCGTCGTCGCCGACACCTGGTGGCACGCCAAGACCGCGCTCGATGCGCTGCCGATCGTCTGGGACGAAGGCGAGAACGCAAAAGTCTCCAGCGAGTCGATCGCAAAATGGCTGGCCGAGGGCCTCGACAATTCGCAGCCGGCCTTTATCGGCAACCAGAACGGCGATGCCAAGGCGGCGATTGCCTCTGCCGTCAAGAAGGTCGAGGCGGTCTACAACTATCCCTACCAGAACCACGCCACGATGGAGCCGCTGAACGCGACCGCGGTCTATACGCCGGACAAGTGCGAAGTCTGGTGCGGCACGCAAAACGGCGAAGCGGCGTTCGCCGCCACGACGGAAGCCTCAGGCCTGCCGGCCGAGAAATGCGAGGTGCACAAGCTGATCCTCGGCGGCGGCTTCGGCCGCCGCGGCATGACCGACTACGTCCGGCAGGCGGTTCTCATCGCCAAGGAGATGCCGGGCACGCCGGTCAAGCTGTTGTGGTCGCGCGAAGAGGACATGGCGCAAGGCAAATTCCACCCGGTCACGCAGTGCAAGCTGACCGGCGCCTTCGATGCCGACAACAATCTCACGGCGCTGCATGTGCGATTGTCCGGCCAGTCGATCCTGTACACCGTGCGTCCGGCGGCGCTGGTGAACGGGATGGATACGGCTGCGTTCCAGGGGCTCAGTCCTTCCGGCGACGCTGCGATCGGCTACTCCGTGCCGAACCTGCTGGTCGAGCATTCCATGCGCAACCCGCACGTCCCGCCCGGCTTCTGGCGCGGCGTCAACGTCAACCAGAATGCGATCTACATGGAATGCTTCATGGACGAACTGGCGCATTCGGTCGGCCAGGACCCGGTCGAATTCCGCCGCAAGCTGATGAGCAAGCACCCCAAACATCTCGCCGTGCTCAACGCGGTGGCCGAGAAGATCGGCTGGGGCAAGCCCGCGTCGCAAGGCGTCTATCGCGGGATTGCGCAGGTGATGGGCTACGGCAGCTATGTCGCGGGTGCCGCCGAAATCTCCGTCACCGAGGGCAGCAAGATCAAGGTGCATCGCATCGTCGCTTCCACCGATCCCGGCTACATCGTCAACCCGGCGCAGGTCGAGCGCCAGATCGCGGGCTCTTTCGTGTACGGCCTGTCCGCCCTGTTCTATGGCGGCTGCACGGTGAAGGACGGCAAGATGGAGCAGACCAACTTCGACACCTACAATTCCATGCGCATCGCCGAGATGCCGAAGGTGGAATGCGTGATGGTGCCGAGCGGCGGCTTCTGGGGTGGCGTTGGCGAGCCGACCATCGGCGTCGCCGCACCCGCCGTACTCAACGCCTACTTCGCGGCCACCGGCAAGCGGATTCGTTCGGTGCCGCTGAAGGACCAGAACATCACGTTCGCCTGACAAAAGTAGCGGCGGCCTTCGGGCCGCCGCTCCATCTTCCGGAGGGGCCGCTGATGAAAACCTTGTCTGTCATGCTCGGGGTGGCAACGATTGTGGCGTCGAGCCTGCCCGTGCTGGCGGCCTCCGTCCCCCCGCCCGGCGCGGCGTCCTGTTCCGGCTGTCACTCCGCCGGAGCAGCATCGGTATCGCGGCTGTACGGCCGCGACGCCGGCGAGATCGTGACCGCGATGACCGGATTTCGCGATGGCTCGGTTCCCTCTACGGTGATGACCCGCATCGCCAAGGGCTTTACGGACGACGAGCTGCGCGCGATTGCGGCGTGGCTCGCGGCGCAGAAATAAGGGGGCCGGCATGGGTATCAGCCATCGCATCAGCCGCCGGGAATTCCTGGGCACCAGCGCGGCCACAGCAGCGTCCCTGACGTTTCCGCTGCCCGCCTTCGCGCAAGCGGCAGCCCGCGTCGTCGTGATCGGCGGCGGTTTTGGCGGCGCGAGTTGTGCGCGTGCCCTCAAACAGATCGATCCGAAACTGCAGGTCACGCTGGTCGAGCCGAACAAGACCTTCACCGCCTGCCCGTTCAGCAACAATGTCATCGCCGGGCTGCGTTCGATCGAGGAGCAGCAATTCGGCTACGACAAGATCGCCGCCGGCGGCGTGACCGTGGTGGCGCAGATGGCGACCGGCGTCGATGGCGCGGCGCGGACCGTTACCCTCGCCGACGGCACCTCGCTCGGCTATGACCGGCTGGTGCTCTCGCCCGGCATCGATCTGCGTTTCGGCGCGCTGCAGGGCTATGACGAAGCCGCCGCTTCGAAGATGCCGCACGCCTGGAAGGCCGGCGAGCAGACGCTGTTGCTGCGCAAGCAGCTCGAGGCGATGGACGATGGCGGCCTGGTGGTGATCTCAGCTCCCGCCAATCCGTTCCGCTGTCCGCCGGGACCTTACGAACGCGCCTGCCTGATCGCGCATTATCTGAAAACCAAAAAGCCGCGTTCGAAGCTGATCATCCTCGATGCCAAGGACACCTTCTCCAAGCAGCGCCTGTTCCAGAACGCCTGGAAGGAGCTTTATCCAGGCATGGTCGAATGGGTCTCGCTGTCGCAAGGCGGCAAGGTCAATGCCGTCGACCCCGCGACCAACACACTGATCACCGATTTCGGCAACCACACCGCGCAGGTGGCCAACGTCATTCCGCCGCAGCGCGCCGGCCGCATCGCGACGGCAGCCGGCGCCACCGACAACACCGGCTGGTGCGCGATCGATCCGGTCACCTTCGAATCGAAATCGGCGCCAAACATCCATGTCATCGGCGATGCCTGTCTCGCCGGCGCCATGCCGAAATCGGCCTTCACGGCGAATGCGCAGGCCAAGGTCTGCGCGGCCGCGATCGCCACGCTGCTGTCGGGCGGAACGCCTGCCGCGCCAAAGCTGATCAACACCTGCTACAGCCTGGCGGCTCCCGGCTACGGCATCTCGGTGGCCGGCGTCTATCAGCCGAAAAATGGAGTGCTGGCCGATGTCGAGGGCGCCGGCGGCGTCAGCCCGGCGGACGTACCACGTGAATTCCGCGCGCGCGAAGCCGACTACGCGCAGTCCTGGTTTGCCACCATTACGGCGGAAGTCTTTGGCTAGGCTCACTTATCGCATGTCGCGTCGCATCATTGCCGGGGTCGTGCTCGCCCTGCCCGGTTTGGCTGCCGCAACGGAACTTCGCCTCTATGCCGTCGCCGGCGACGCGATACCGCAGTCGCTGACGGGCACGGCCGGCGATGTGGCGCGTGGGCGAGAACTTGTGGTGGAACGTTCCAGCACTTGCATCCTCTGCCACAGCGGCCCATTTCCCGAACAGAAATTCCAGGGCGATCTGGCGCCCGACCTTTCCGGTTCCGGCAGCCGCTGGTCGGAAGGTCAGTTACGGCTCCGGCTGGTGGATGCGTCGCGCCTCAATGCCGAGACGATCATGCCGTCCTACTACCGCCTCGACGGCCTTCAACGTGTCGGGACACCATGGCGCGACAAGCCGATCCTGTCGGCGGAACAGATCGAGGATGTCGTGGCGTATCTGGCAAGCTTGCGCGAATAGGAAGACGTGATGCAACAACAACCCGACACAACACGCCGCCAATTCCTCAACCTCGCCGGCGCCGCCGCCATAGCCGGCGCGGTCCCCATCGTCACGGTCCAGCCCACTGAAGCGACGCCAGCGATGCTCGCCTCCGCCATCCGCAACGTGACCGGTGGCGCCGCGGTGAAGACCGGCAAGGTCAAGCTGGACATTCCCCCGCTGGTCGAGAACGGCAATACCGTGCCGATGACGGTCAGCGTCGCCAGCCCGATGGCGCCGGAGGATCACGTCGCAAGTATCCACATCTTCAACGAAAAGAACCCGCAGCCGAACATCGGCAACTTCCATCTCGGTCCGCACGCGGGCCGCGCCCAGATTTCGACCCGCGTCCGTCTCGCCGACAGCCAGAAAATCGTGGCGATCGCAAAGCTCTCGGACGGCTCGTACTGGTCGGCCAGCGTCGACGTCGTCGTCACGCTGGCCGCCTGCACCGAGGATGTCATCTGATGGCTTCAGCACTGATCAACGTTCCTGCGAAGGCCAAACGCGGCGACATCATCGAGATCAAGACGCTGATGTCGCACATCATGGAAACCGGCTATCGCCATACCGCGTCAGGCGAAGTCGTGCCGCGCGACATCATTACGAGCTTTACGTGCCGCTTCAACGGCACCGAGATTTTCCGCGCCGACCTGTTTCCGGCGATCTCGGCCAATCCCTTCATCACCTTCTTCACGACCGCGACCCAAAGCGGCAAGTTCGAATTCGAGTGGATCGGCGACAAGGGCTTCTCCGAAACTGCTTCCGCTTCGATTACGGTCGAATGAGATCTTTCGGCGCCATAGCCGCCGCGCTGCTGGTGGCGGGCGCCGTTGGCGCCACCGAAATTCCGCAGGCCGAACGCCGCTCCGGTTACAGCTTCATGAAACCTGACACCAAGGCGATGCAGGACGAGGATACCGCCAATCCCGGCATGCTCTGGGTGCTCGATGGCGAAGCCTTGTGGAAGCGCAAGTCGGGTGCGGCGGAGAAGGCTTGTGCCGATTGCCATGGTGACGCCCGCACCAGCATGAAGGGCGTCGCCGCCCGCTATCCCGCTTTCGACAAGGCAACCGGGCGCCCCGTCGATCTGGAGCAGCGCATCAATTCCTGCCGCGCTGGCCACCAGCAGGCGACGCCGCTGGCCTTCGAGGGCCGCGAGTTGCTGGCGCTCACCGCCTTCATCGCGCGGCAGTCGCAGGGCGTGCCGATCGAAACCGGCGCCGACCCGCAGCTTGCACCATTCATCGCCAAGGGGCGCGAGCTCTACATGCAGCGGCAGGGACAGCTCAATCTCGGCTGCGCCAATTGCCATGACGATAATTGGGACAAGCGTCTCGCCGGCTCCGCGATCACGCAAGGACACCCGACGGGTTACCCGCTCTACCGGCTGGAATGGCAATCGCTGGGATCGCTGCAGCGGCGGCTGCGGGCGTGCATGTCAGGCATCCGGGCGCAGGCTTATGACTATGGCGCGCCGGAACTGGTCGAGCTGGAGCTCTATCTGATGTCGCGGGCGCGCGGGATGCCGATGGAGACACCCGCCGTCAGGCCCTAGCTTCGGAGGAAGCCTAGCGCTCCGCGAACGCCTTCTCGACCACGAACTGGGCCGGTTCGCCGTGATTGCCTTCGACAAAACCTCTGCCGTTGAGCAGCGTGCGGGTGTCGGCCACCAGCGCGGGGCTGCCGCAGATCATGACGCGGTCATGCGCGGGATCGAGCGAGGCCAGCCCGATATCGCTAAACAGTTTGCCTGATGTGATCAGGTCGGTGATGCGGCCGCGGTTGCGGAAGGGATCGCGCGTCACGGTCGGATAATAGATCAACTGGTTGCGGATGTACTCGCCGATCAGTTCGTCGTTCGGCAGCTTTTCGGTGATCATCTCGCCATAGGCGAGCTCGGCGACACGGCGGCAGCCATGCAGCAGCACCACCTTCTCGAACCGCTCATAGGTCTCGGGATCCTTGATCACGGAAAGGAACGGCGCGAGCCCGGTGCCGGTGCCGATCAGATAAAGGTTGCGGCCGTCTTCGAGGTTGTCGATGACCAACGTGCCGGTGGCCTTGCGGCTGACGATGATCTCGTCGCCCTGCTTCAGGTGCTGCAGCCGCGAGGTCAGCGGCCCGTCCGGCACCTTGATCGAGAAGAATTCGAGCCGGTCCTCATAATTGGCGCTGGCGACCGAGTAGGCGCGGAGCAGCGGCTTCTCGCCGACCTTGAGTCCGATCATGGTGAACTCGCCGTTGCGGAAGCGGAACGAGGGATCGCGCGTGGTGGTGAAGCTGAACAGCGTGTCGGTCCAGTGATGGACGCTCAGCACGCTTTCCTGGTTGAAATTGCTCATCGCACCGTTTCCTGACCTGCTGGCCGGATTGACCGGCCGTATCATTCGTATACGATCATTCGTATACAAATGAATAATCCAGCTTGATCCGATCGTCAAGCCGGGCAGAATGTCCGGCGAAGGCATTGAACCAAAAGGAAAAACCATGGCCCACGATGCACCCCAGGCGACCGGCCCGAGCAAGCTGGTGATCCGCAATATCGGGCTGCTGCTATCGGGTGCCCTGGAAAAGCCGATCCTGGACGGCGATACGATCGTCGCCGAGAACGGCAAGATCACTGCCATCGGCCGCTTCAAGGACGTCGATATCGAGGGCGCTACCACAATCGTCAATGCCAACGGAACCACGGTTGCCCCGGGCCTCATCGACAGCCACGTCCATCCCGTCGCCGGCGACTGGACGCCGCGGCAGAACCAGATCAACTGGATCGACAGCTACCTCCACGGCGGCGTCACCACCATGATCTCCGCTGGCGAAGTCCACATGCCCGGCCGTCCGCGCGACGTCGTCGGGCTGAAGGCGATGGCGATTTTTGCGCAGCGCGCGTTCTGGACGCTGCGGCCCGGCGGCGTGAAGGTTCACGCCGGCGCGCCGGTGATCGAATGCGAGATGGTGGAAGACGACTTCAAGGAAATGGCCGCGGCCGGCGTCAAGCTGCTTGGCGAAGTCGGCCTCGGCGGCGTGAAAGACGGCCCGACCGCGCGCAAGATGGTGGGCTGGGCGCGCAAATACGGCATTCAAAGCACGATCCACACCGGCGGGCCCTCGATCCCCGGCTCCGGCCTGATCGACAAGGACGTGGTGCTGGAAGCCGACACCGACGTGGTTGGCCACATCAACGGCGGCCACACCGCCCTGCCCGACGACCAGATCCGTTGTATCTGCGAGGGTTGCAAGCGCGGGCTGGAGCTGGTTCACAACGGCAACGAACGCTCGGCGCTGTTCACGCTGCGCACCGCGCGCGAGATGGGCGATTTGCACCGCGTTATCCTCGGCACCGATGCGCCGGCCGGCTCCGGCGTGCAGCCGCTGGGCATCCTTCGCATGGTATCGATGCTGTCTTCGCTCGGCGACCTACCGGCCGAACTCGCCTTCTGCCTTGCGACCGGCAACACCGCGCGCATGCGCGAGCTGGACTGCGGCATCATCGAGGTGGGCCGCTCCGCCGATTTCGTCCTGATGGACAAGGCGCAGCATTCGCCCGGCAAGAACATCCTCGAAAGCGTGCAGCTCGGTGACCTCCCGGGCATCGGCATGACCATCATCGACGGCATCGTCCGCACCCAGCGCAGCCGCAACACGCCGCCGGCCGGCAAGGTGCCGGAGATCGTCAGCGGACATTGATGGTGCCGGCCGCGGCACGACGACGCCGGCGCGTGTGAAAAAGTCACATTAAGCCTCGAAGGCAGTGAACGAATTGCCGGTCAGCCCCGTCCAATGCGGGCTGGCCTGACGGCCATTCGCTCAGACCTTCGAGGAACGTTTGAAGAATTCGTTGCAAGTCGCCGGCGGGGTCGTCGGCGCGGTCATTAGCTTTGTCGCGACATTGCTGCTGCTTGAGCTGGTCGGCTTCGGAAACCGGGCCGATCCCATCATGTCCGGCGTGCTGGCGCTGCTGGTGCTCGCGCCCCTTGGCGCGACCGCGGGTCTCGTCCTCGGCACGACGCTGGCGAGGCGGCTGCGCGGCAGAGAAAATACCGGCACACTTCTCCGTAACAGCCTGAAGGCACTTGCCGTTGTCATCGCACTCTGCGTCGCGGCCGGCACCGCCTACTATGTTTACGCAGTCACGACCGCCACGCCCTGGCTCAATCCGAATGCCGCCAATCCGATTCTCGTCTTTGAAGTGCGCCTCCCCGCAGGCGCAGCATTGCCAAGTTCCGCCCGTGACATAGCGATCGAACTGCAGACCGACATCAACCGCATGCCGGGTGAGCCACGCTTCAACCAGTTCCGTAGCGACGGCGACAGGCCGGTGTTCGCGGGCGACGTCGAGCTGGCGTTCCGCACCGCGCATAGGCAGTTGGAGATCAGGATCGAGGGCCAGCCTGACCGACTCTACCGCATCGGACTGTCAGCCATGGCGCCGCATGCCTCCGAGCTCGGGTCGTGGCAGCCGATTCCCGACGGCAGTGAAATTCGCTATCGCGCCAAATGGCCGGGACGGGATTGAGCCCTGCAAGCGCGAGGCGCTCATCCACCTCTTCCTTGAAAACTGGCTTGCCGTTGAGGTGCATTAGCTGAGCAATCCAACTGGTAGTGCTCGCCATTGGAACTCAAACCGCCGTGCTGGTCGGCAGTGTTCATGCAATTGCGAGCATCATTGGCCGGCCGGTCGATGCCGGCCAGTCCGTTTGCCGGTATTCAGGTCTGCAGTGCAAATCCGGAATCTTCATGATCTGGATCACACTCAATCTCATGTTCTCATGTTCTCATCCGCCCATTGCCCGTGCCAGCCAGCGTGGAACCCGCCCGGCTGCTTTGCCGCCAACGGGCGGTATGGTACGGTGCGGATGCTGGAAAGATTGCTTGCCTTACACTGTGTTAGCAGGTTGGGAGCCAATCCGAGCCATGGCCCAGATTCGTGACATCAAGTCGGGCCGCGTTGGTGAGCCTCCACGCGAGCCAACGCCGCGGCGCCTTGCGGCCATCGTGGCAGGCGACATCTCCGGCTACAGCCGCCTGATGCAGATCGACGAGGAAGGGACGCATAACCGCGTCAAGCGGCTCGAGCGCGACCTCATCGAACCCACCATCAGAGAACACCACGGCAGGCTCGTCAAAACCACGGGCGACGGCTTCATCGCCATTTTCGACAGCCCCGTGGAGGCCGTCCGATCCAGCATCGTGATCCAGCAGAATATGGTCGGTCGCAATGCGTCACTGCCCAAGCATCATTGGATCGAATATCGGATTGGCGTCAATCTTGGCGACGTCATCATCGAAACCGACGACGTCTATGGCGATGGCGTCAATATTGCGACGCGGCTCGAGGGCATAGCCAAGGCCGGCGAAGTCTACATTTCCGGCGGCATCTACGAACAGATAAAGCATAAGCTGGTGTGCGGGTACGAGTCGCTCGGTGATCGAAAGGTCAAGAACATCACCGATCCGGTGCGCGTCTACCGCGTGCTTCCCGACCCGTCCGCACTGCACGAGAACCGGAAGCGACGCGAAAGGATCCTGACCTTCCTGCTTATCCTTGCATTACTGATCATTGCGGGAGGCACTCTCTGGAGCATCTTCGCGCCGGTTCGCAAGGCGACGGAACGGGCGTCAGCGCCCGTTTCAGCTCCGGCGGAAGTGCCGAAAGCGCCTGCGCCTGCTGAGAAACAACCAGCGCCGCCGCCCCAGCCCTCTCCTGCCGTGGCACCAACTCAACAACAGGCGACACCTAAGCCGGAGGCCTCTCCGACGGAAAAACAAGCGGCGCCGCTGACGCCACCCGCATCTCCCGCGATTCCTGAGCCTGCACCGACGACACAAGGAGCCGCGTCGTTTCGAGAACCCGAGACGATTCTCCTTCGCGGTGGCAGCTTCGCGATGGGAAGCAACGAAGACCTCTCGGAAAGGCCGGTCCGTCAGGTAACGATCAAGCCATTTGCGATGGGGAAATTTCCCGTCTCGGTGCGGGAATGGAACGCATGCGCCGCGGCAAAGGCATGCGGGTTCACAGCGACTGGAAAGAGCGATGCGCCCGTTACGAACGTGAGCTGGAGCGACGCCAAACAGTATGTCGCCTGGCTTGCGCAAGTCACCCGAAAACCATATCGCCTGCCGAGCGAGGCCGAATGGGAATATGCAGCCCGCGGCGGCACGCAGACCAGATACTGGTGGGGCGATCAATTTCAGCCGGGCATGGTCAATTGCAAGAACTGCACTGACATTCCAGCCGTCGATCAACCGGTCAAGGTCGGAAGTCTGAAGCCAAATCCCTTTGGGCTGTTCGACATGGGCGGCAGCGTCGATCAATGGGTCGAAGACTGCTGGCACAAAAACTATCAGGGCGCTCCCACGGACGGATCAGCGTGGGTCGAGAGCGAGTGTCCCTCGCATGTGATACGTTCCGGCTCCTGGAGAAAAGACTCCAATTATGCCCGGACGTCAAACCGCGGCGCTTATGACACCAATGTGCGATATCCCACCCACGGGTTCCGTGTTGCGCTATCCCCATGAGGTTGAGAGGCAGTCATGAAGGTTATGCAGTGGATCGCTCTGTCCGTAGCGCTCACTTGCCTGCCGTTCGCCGCCTGCGCTCAAGGAAAGCCCGCCGCAAAGGATGCCCGTCTCTATTTCGTGTGGCCGCAGAATGGCGCCGTCATCAAGGGTGCATTCTGGTGCCGCTTTGGTCTGCGCAACATGGGCGTAACCCACGCGGGCGACAACTACCCGAACAGCGGCCATCATCATCTGCTGGTCGACGTGAATGAACCCATCAATCCGAACGAACCGATCCCGCAAGACAAGTCACATCTGCATTTTGGGGCGGGTCAGACCGAAGCCCGGATCGAGCTTCCGCCTGGCAAGCACACGCTTCAGCTCGTGCTGGGCGACGCCGAGCACTATCCGCACGTCCCTCCGGTCATCTCCGAAAAAATTACCATAACGATCAAGTAAAACCCGGCGGCCGACCGCATTGCGGTGTATGGTCGATTGCGCAAACCCCGGCCGGCGGCACTCGCGAGAGGAACTCAACGCGCCGGGTGATATCTTGCTGTTGCGTGCCGCTGAGCCGTGTTGCTGATCATTTCAGGCAAACAGGGAGGCAGTACGATGAACATTCGACCCGATCCCACGTTTCACGCTTCGCCCAAGCTTGCCATGGAAGCTCCGCCGGAGAGCTTCGCCTATACCGTGCTGCTCAGCCCGGACTTCTCGAAGCCGGATGCGCTTGCCGTGATCGACGTCAAGCCGGATTCCCAAAGTTACGGCCAGATCGTGCACACCGTGACGATGCCCAACAAGGGCGATGAGTTTCACCATTTCGGCTGGAACGCCTGCTCGTCGGCGCTGTCGCCGCTCAGCGGACACGCCTTCCTCGAACGCCGCTATCTCATCATCCCCGGCATGCGGTCGTCCCGCATTTACATCGTCGACACCAAGCCGGACCCCACCAAGGCGGCGATCCACAAGATCATCGAGCCCGAAGAGATCTTCAGGAAGACCGGCTACTCGCGGCCCCACACCGTTCATTGCGGGCCGGAAGGCATTTACATCTCTACGCTCGGCGGCGGCGGCAAGAACGGCACTGACGGACCGCCCGGCGTCTTCATCATGGATTGCGAGACGTTCGAGGTGCTCGGACGCTGGGAGCTCGATCGCGGTCCGCAAACACTGCATTATGACTTCTGGTGGAATCTGCCGCGCGATTACATGGTGACGAGCGAGTGGGCACTGCCGCCGCAGTTCGAGAACGGGATCGTCCCGGAGGATCTGCTCTCCAACAAATACGGCCACCGGATTCATTTCTGGGATCTGCGCGCCCGGCGCAATGTGCAGACCATCGATCTCGGCGCCAACCATCAGATGGCGCTGGAAGTGCGTCCCGCACATGATCCGGTTCGTGAATACGGCTTCCTCGGCGTCGTGGTCGACACCACGAATCTCGAAGGCTCGATCTGGACCTGGTGGCGCGAGGGCGGCGTGTTTCACATCGAGAAGACGGCGACGATTCCGCCCGAGCCGGCAGCGAAGGAGCAACTGCCGCCGCTGCTGCAGGGCTTTGGCGCCGTGCCGCCGCTGGTATCTGATATCGATCTGTCGATGGACGACAAATTCCTCTACGTCGCCTGCTGGGGCACCGGCGAGATGCGTCAATACGATGTCCGGGAGCCGAGAAAACCGAAGCTGGCCGGCTCGGTCCACATCGGCGGCATCGCGCGCCGCACGCCGCACCCGAACGGCAAGGCGTTTGCCGGCGGTCCGCAGATGGTCGAGATCAGCCGCGACGGCAAGCGGGTGTACTGGACCAACTCGCTCTACTCGACGTGGGATGATCAGTTCTATCCCGACGGTGTTCCGGGCGCCATGGTGATGGCCAACGCAAAGCCGGACGGCGGCCTCGAACTGGCGCGGGATTACTGGATCAATTTCCCTGACGGTTACCGCTCGCACCAGGTCCGGCTCGACGGCGGCGATTGCTCGACGGATTCATTCTGCTATCCGTCGGTCTAGACTTGAGCGGAGCCGACTGGACACTCGCCTGGCTCTGGCTGGCTGTCATCGCGAGCGGCCTCTATCACGGCGTCAACCCGGGCATGGGCTGGCCGCTCGCCGTGTCGGCTGGACTGATGGAGAGGAGTCCACGGGCGCTAGTGGCCGCGCTGTGGCCGCTCACGGCCGGCCATTTGCTGGCAATGCTGCTGGTGATCCTTCCCTTCGCGCTGCTGGTCGCCGTCGTCGAATGGCAGCGCACGATCCAGATCGGCGCCGGCCTCCTCGTCATCGGCTTCGGTCTGTTTCGATTGGCCAACCGGCGCCATCCTAGAGTTTTGGCGCGAATATCGCCGGCGCAATTGGGACTGTGGTCGTTCGCGGTGGCGCTTGCGCACGGCGCGGCGCTGATGCTGGTGCCGATCTATCTTGGGCTGTGCCGCGAAGCCGAGCTCGACAGCGGCCATGCCGCCGCCGGCACGCTCATCAACGCCAATCTTGGTATGGCGGTGCTGGTCGCCACCGTCCACGCCGCCGCGATGGTCGCCGCCGGTGGATGTTGCGCGTGGCTCGCCTACCGCTATCTCGGCCTCAAATTCATATCGCAAAGCTGGTTCAACCTGGATACGACCTGGGCCGTCAGCCTCATTCTGGTGGGCGCGATCGCACTGGTGCTCAATCTGACCTGACGCGAGCTTGGCCTCAACGCAGCTTGTCGAGCAGCGCAATCAGCGTCTCGCGCTCCTTGGCGTCCAGCGGCGCCAGCGTCTCCCTGGAGATCGCCAGCGCATTCGGCGCGGCCTTCTCCGCCAGTTGCTGGCCAGCGCGCGTGAGACTCACCAGCAGGCGGCGGCCGTCCTCGGGGTCGGGGCTCGTTTCCGTCAGGCCGCGCGCGGTGAGGCGGTCGATCACGCCCTTGATGGTCGCGACATCCATCGCCGTCAGCCGTCCGAGCAGGTTCTGCGAGCACGGCCCGGTCTCGGCAAGCTTTGAGACGGCGGCCCATTGCGTCGGCGTCAGATTGATGCCGATCTCGCGGGCGAAGATGGTGGCATGGCGCTGCCAGACCTGGCGCAGCATGAAGCCGATCTGCTCATCGAGAATGTAGGACGGCCGCGCCGGCTTGACGGCCCGTTTCGGCGAAACACTCCTTCCCATCTGCGTCCCCCGCCCTTCCCTGATCACAACGACAGATGCGCGTCGCGGATATCCGGTCGCGCGTCGAGTTCGGCCATCGTGCCGCCGAAGCAGATCTTGCCGCGCTCGATGATGTAGGCGCGGTCCGAAATCAGCCGCGCAAAATGCAGGTTCTGCTCGGATACCACGATGCTGACGCCTTCCTTCTTCATCGCCAGGATGGCGTCGACCATCTGCTCCACGATTTTGGGCGACAGGCCCTCCGAGGGCTCGTCGAGCAGCACCAGCGACGGATTGCCCATCAGCGTCCGCGCGATGGTCAGCATCTGCTGCTCGCCGCCGCTCATGCGCCCGCCCGGACGATTGCGCATTTCGCCGAGGTTCGGAAACAGCGTGAACAGCTTTTCGCGCGTCCAGTATGGCGCGTTCGGCCGCTTCGGCTGACGACCGACTTCGAGATTTTCATCGACCGTCAGGTCCGTGAAGATGCGGCGCTCTTCCGGCACGTAGCCGAGCCCGCCGCGGACGATTGCATGCGTCGGCTCACGGGAGACGTCCTTGCCTTCGAACATGATCCGGCCCGAGCGGTTCTCGACCAGGCCGACGATGGAGCGGAAGGTCGTCGACTTGCCGGCGCCGTTGCGCCCGAGCAAAGCCACCACCTCGCCCTCGCCGACCTCGAGCGCGATATCGAACAGGATATGCGCCGGGCCGTAAAAGCTGTTGAGATCGGCGACCTGCAGCTTCATGCGCCGGCTCCCTCGCGATGCCGCGCATCGTAGACCAGGCCTTCGCCGAGATAGATCGCGCGCACCTGCGGGTTGCCGCGGACTTCCTCGGGCGAGCCTTCGGCGATCAGGCTGCCACGGTTCAGGACCAGGATGCGGTCGGCATGCTCGAATACCACGTCCATGTCGTGTTCGGTGAAGAGCACGCCGATCGATTGTTCGCGGGCGATGCGCGCGGTGAGCCGCATCAGTTCGATCCGCTCGCGCGGCGCCATGCCGGCGGTCGGCTCATCCATCAGCAGCAGCCGGGGCTGGTTGGCGAGCGCGATCGCAAGCTCCAGCCGCTTGAGATCGCCATAGGCCAGCTCGCCGCAGGGCCGCCCGGCATAGGCGCCCATGCCAACGAGATCGAGCAGGCGCCCCGCTTCGTCGCGCGCGAACTGCGCGGTCGAGCCCCAGAGATTGAACAATTGCCGGCCATACGACACCAGTGCAACCTGCACATTCTCGCGCACGGTCATGGTCGGGAACGTCGCGGTGATCTGGAACGTGCGCCCGACGCCAAGCCGCCAGATCGCGCGCGGCTTGCGGCCGATCGTATCCTCGCCCAAGAGCGTGATGCGGCCGCTGTCCGGCATGTTCTGGCCGTTGAGCATATCGAAGCAGGTGCTTTTTCCGGCGCCATTGGGTCCGATCAGCGCCAAGATTTCGCCGGCGCGCAATTCAAACGACACGCTGCGCACGGCATGGACGCCGCCATAGGATTTGCTCAAGGCTTCGACCTTCAGCAATGTCGGAATCATGCTCATTCGGCTACCTCCACGCGGGAGGTGGCAAGCGCGGATTTCTTGTCATCGGAGGACCGCCGACGATTCCAGAACGCCTCCAGCGTGCCGACGATGCCCTTCGGGAATGCCACCACCATCAATACGATGAAGGCGCCCAGCACCAGCTTCGAGAGATCGGTCTGGCTCACCAGCCAGATATTCGCCGCCTTGAACACGATGGCACCGATCACCGCGCCGGAAACCGTCTCGACGCCGCCGAGCAGCACCATGACCAGCGCATCGACCGACAGCGAAATCCCAAGACTGTCCGGAAATACGCTTCCCTTCAGATAAGCGAACAACGCGCCGCCGATACCCGCAACCGTGCCTGATATGACGAACGCCGTCCATTGCACACGCTTGCCGTTGATGCCGATCGCCTCGCTGCGCAGCGGTGAATCCCGCGTCGCGCGCAACGCAAAGCCGAACGGCGAGAAGACGATTACCCGCAGCGCGGTGACGGCGACCGCGGCGATTGCAAGGGACAGCCAGTAGAACGCGGCCGGGCCCGCCGCCCACTTATCCGGCCAGACGCCCAAAATGCCGTTGTCGCCGCCGGTCACCGCGACCCACTGGAACGCGATCGACCAGACGATCTGCGCAAAGGCCAACGTCAGCATCGCGAAATAGACGCCGGAGAGTTGCACGGCGAAGAAGCCGAACACGGCTGCGCCCAATAGCCCCAGCACCGGACCCAGCAGCAGCGATGCGATCATCGGCAGTCCCGCCGCCTTGGCGAGGAACGCGACGCCATAGGCACCGAGCCCGAAATAGGCGGCATGGCCGAACGAGGCGAGCCCGCCGACCGACATCAGGAAATGCAGGCTGGCGGCGAAGATCACGAAGATCGCGATTTCCGAACAAACAGTGAGCGCGTAGTTGCCGGCGAACAGCGGCAGCATGGCTGCAAGCGCCAGCGCGCCGACCGACATCAACCGCTCAGCCGAGGTCAGCGGCCGCCACGGATTGACGGTCAGCCCCGGCGTACGCCGCGCCGCGGCCTCCGGCTTGCCGAACAGGCCCCAGGGACGCACGATCAGCACCACCGCCATCACAAGGAACACGAGGATGATGGAGATCTTCGGGAAAATCAGGATGCCGAAGGCGTTCAGCTCGGACACCAGCACGGCGGCCACGAAGGCGCCGATGATGCTGCCGAGCCCGCCGATCACCACCACCACAAACACTTCGACGATGATACGAAGATCCAGCGCATGATGCACGGCATCGCGCGGGATTTGCAGCGCGCCACCGAGCGCTGCGAGAAACACGCCAAGCGCAAACACGCTGGTGAACAGCCATTTCTGATTAACACCGAGCGCCGCGACCATGTCGCGGTCCTGTGTCGCCGCGCGCACCAGCACTCCCCAGCGCGTGCGCTGGAATAACAGCCAGAGAATGCCGAGCACGACCGGACTGAGGCCGATCAGGAACAGATCGTAGCTCGGGATGTTCTGTCCGAAGAAATCGACCGCGCCCCTGAAGCCAGGCGCGCGGCGGCCGAGCAGATCGTCCGGCCCCCAGATCATCACCACGATATCCTGAACCATCAGGGTGAGGCCGAACGTCGCCAGCAACTGGAACAGCTCCGGCGCGTGATAGATCCGCCGCAGCAGTATCATTTCAACCAGCACGCCAACGACGGCCACGACCAGCGCCGCCGCGACGATCCCGCCCCAGAACCCGAGCGCACCTGAGAAGCGCTCGGTCAACGTGAACGCGACGTAGGCGCCGAGCATGTAGAACGCGCCATGGGCAAAATTCACGATCCGCGTCACGCCGAAGATGATCGACAGGCCCGACGCGACCAGAAACAGCGACGCCGCGCTGGCGAGACCGGTCAGGAACTGAACGAAGTAGAAGGCCATGGGCGGTCCGGGTTCACATTATTGCGGCGTTGAATTGGCGTCGGCGGGTCCGGCTTACCTCTCCCCGCCGGCGGGGAGAGGTCGGATCGCCCTTGCGATCCGGGTGAGGGGGTACAGGTCTCACAACTTGCATGACTCGTGGAGAGAGCCCCTCACCCCGACCCTCTCCCCGAGCGGGGCGAGGGAGAAGAGCCGTCAATCCTTCGGACGCAGCTTTGCCACTTCCGCGTCGCTCGGAAGATAGTCCGCGCCCTTGCGATAGACCGAGTTCACCATCACGCCCTTGCCGTCCTTCAAAGCGGTCTTGCCGACATAGGCCCCGAGCGTCGACTGGTGATCGATCTTGCGGAAGGTGATCTCGCCGAACGGCGACGGCATCGACAAGCCCTCGGTCGCCGCGATTAGCTTTTCCGGATCGGTAGAGTTGGCCTTGGCAAGGATCGCGGCAGCCGCCTTGATGGTCTGGTAGCCGACAATCGAGCCGAGCCGCGGATAGTCGTTGAACTTGGCCTGATACGCTTTCAGGAACTTGTCATGATCAGGCGTCTTGATGTCGTACCAGGGGTATCCCGTGACGATCCAGCCTTCCGGCGTCTCATCCTTCAGCGGATCAAGATACTCCGGCTCGCCGGTGAGGAAGGAGACCACCGAGCGGTTCTTGAACAGGCCACGGGTGTTGCCTTCGCGCACGAGTTTGACGAGGTCCGCACCGAAGGTGACGTTGAGGATCGCTTCGGGGTTGGCGGCCGCAACCGCCTGCACCACCGGACCGGCGTCGATCTTGCCCTGCGGCGGCCACTGCTCGTCGACCCACTGAATGTCCGGCCGCTTTTCCGACATCAGCTTCTTGAACACCGCGACCGCCGACTGGCCGTATTCATAGTTCGGCGCAATCGTCGCCCAGCGCTTGGCCGGCAGCTTGGCGGCCTCTTCCACCAGCATCGCGGCCTGCATGTAGTTTGAGGGGCGGAGGCGGAAGGTGTAGCGGTTGCCCTTTGACCAGGTGATGGCGTCGGTCAGCGGCTCCGCGGCCAGGAAGAACACCTTCTTCTGGTTGGCGAAGTCGGAGACCGCGAGACCGATATTGGACAGGAACGTGCCGGTCAGCATCGCGACGTTTTCGCTCGACACCAATTCGTTGGCAGCCGTCGTTGCATCCGCCGGCTTGCCACCGTCGTCCTTCGAGATGACAACGAGCTTCTTGCCGTTGATGCCGCCCGCGGCATTGATCTCCTCGACCGCGAGCTGCCAGCCCTTGCGATAGGGCTCGGTGAAGGCCGGCAACAGCGAGTAGCTGTTGATCTCGCCGATCTTGATTTCGCTTTGTGCCATGGCGCTGCCCGCCATGCCCGCCACCGCGATCGCCAGTCCCGCGCCCAGTAAGTGTCTCCGTCGCATCCCTACCTCCAATGTACTGTGAAACTATCTCAAACCGTCTTCGCCTTTGACTTCCGAAACTGTCAGTCCACCGACGCGCGGCAATGGCCTGCCGCTGTCGGTGACCGCGACCGCGACCATGATCTCGTTGGCGCGCGGCGCGTCGTTGATCTGCACTTCCATGCCGTCGAAATGGCTGCGCACGAACGCCGCATCCTTGTGGCCGAGCGGAATGTCCAACGTGGTCCCAGGGCCGCTACGCTTCTTCGACGAAGGGATCAGCGCCGCGCCCTTGCTCAGAACCTTGCGCACCGGCGCGCCCATTTTCGGATGCAGGATTGCTGCCGCGTGCTCGAGTTCGCCGTTCTCGCCGACGGCCGCGGCCTTGCCGTAGCTGTGTGCCTTGGCACCGTCGATGCCGAGCGCCGCCACCGCTCTTTTTGAAAGCAGGTCGCCGAGCTCCTCGCCGATTTCGATGAGCGGCGAGAGATCCTCGACGTACCGGCCTGCAAACGGATTTTCGATCACGGCAATCGCGGCCGCCCGCCGCGTCGGCGGCGCAACCTTCTGCCCCATCTCCAGATGAGTCTCCTCGACCACCGTGACGATCTTGCGAATGATCGCGCTCATTTTATTCGCCTCGCTCCCGATCAACCATGCGCCACTCTCTCTATCGCGCTTCGATGAAACGCCGGCAGCGCTTCCGCCTTGGTCCCAATTGCTCCCACCATCACAGTCTCGCCAAGTAGACGCAAGGCCGCACCTTCGATCAATCCTGCCACAAGCAATTGTTGCGCCCGGCTCGCCCCTACCCGCAACGCATCGTCGATTTCCTCCTCGCGGAGCTTGCCGACGTCGCGGGTGACGGGGCGCGCGCCGAGGTCACTGTCGGGCTGCAGTTCGTTGGCCGGACAGCGCATAATGGCAGGATGGCCAGGCAGGTCGACGGCGTTGGCGATGATGGTGGCCGCGGCATCGGCCTGCGACGCAGTTCGCGCCAGCACGGTGACGGCATCGGCAATGCCGAGCGAGAAACTGCGGCCGTGACGCCCACTGGTCGCGATGCCGCGTACGGGATCGTCGGCGTGAATGTTCATCGTTTGCATCACGCCATAACGGTCCGGTCGGTCCATCAGCCCGATCACAAACTCCTCGCCACCAGCGAGATGCAGTGCGATATCGCCGCCATTATTGACATAAACCCGGTCCAGTCGGGAAACCCGCAGCATCGCGTCGAGAATTTCTTCCGCAACGCTCCCCGCCACCGCCGCCATCGGCGTGATGAACTCTCCAGCCGCAAACGGCGCGACTGCAGCATGCATCCGACGCGCGACAACGCCGTTCAGCGTGCATCGGGCCGGATCGGCAGCCGTCCGCAACTCGACCAACTCTCCACACAGCTCATCGAGCAGGCCGGTGAAGCGCCGTGCCGCAGCCTCATAAGCGGCGCGCACCTCGCGCTCAGTCCCCTTCGCCTCGATGATCAGGTCGATCGGGCCGTCCTGCAAATGCAGCCGCTTGCCGTCAGGAAGAAGCGCCATTTGCGGGAGCCGTTTCATGCGCGCCGTCCGGGGATAAAGGGCATCGGCCGGAATTCGCTGTTCTCGCGCAAGGACGCCAGCGAACGCACATGATCCATGTGGCCGCCAAGCGCCGCGTAGTCGGACAGTTTCAGCGTGAACTCGATCGGCGCCACCAGCGCCGGCGTCGGCACATAGCCGAATGCACCCGCCGGCATCTGCGTGACGTCGACCATGAAGGTGATGCCGCCGCCGGGCCAGACATAAACCGGCGCGCCGCCGCTGGTGACCCGCGTCAGCGCGTCCTTGACCGATCGCGTCAGCCGCACCGGATTGTCGGTGACGCCGGCGCGCAGCGAGCCGCCCGCACCGCCCATGAACAGCACCGTGCACAGCGCCGGTTCGCAATTCTCCTGGATCCGTTCGACGGAGAATTGCAGATCGGGCGGCATCTGCTTCTCGATCGGCCGCAGCGCCTCGTCGAGCTCGTAATAGGCCGCGTGCTCGCCCGTGGTCGAAACCATGAGCATGGTGAGGCCCGGCCGCGCCTCCTTCGGATTGAACGGTCCCAGCACCGCCAGCGGATCGGAAATATTGGTGCCGCCCCATCCCGTCCCGGGATCGGCAACCTGGAAATAGCGGCCGGGCGTCGAGCGCCGTCCCTTCATCTTGATCCCGGTATCGGGAATATCGAGCAGCTTGCCGGCCTGATGTTCGCTGAGAACACCGGTAATGTGATCGTCGACGACCACAACCTCATCGACCTTGCCGTGCCATTGCTTGGCGAACATGCCGATAGTTGCCGAGCCGCACCCTACCCGCATGCGCTCTTCGGCAACGCCGTTGACGATCGGCGGCCGGCCGGCCTGCACCACGACCGTGGCGCCGCCATCGATCGTCAGTTCCACCGGCTTGCAGTTGGAGAGGTCCATCAGCGCATCGCAGGTGACGCGCCCCTCCTTCTTGGAACCGCCGGTCAGATGATGCACGCCGCCGAGCGACAGCATCTGCGAACCGTATTCGCTGGTCGTGACATGACCGATCGCTTCGCCCTCGGCGCGGACCGCTGCCGTCTCGGGACCGAGATAGCGGTCGGTGTCGATCTTCACCTTGACGCCGCAATAGCTGAAAATACCTTCGGTCACGACCGTGACCATGTCGACGCCATCGACTTCTGACGACACGATGAAGGGAGCAGGCTTGTAATCGGGATAGGTGGTGCCGGCGCCGATCGCGGTGACGAACACGCTGGGCTCGTGGACCAGCTTGCCATCCCAGTCGCCGCCGGCCTGGAACGGCACCAACCGTCCGCCATGCGACACCGTTCGCTCCAACACGATGTGCGGATCGACGCGCACCAGCTCGCCATTGTGGTTGGCATAGCGATCGCACGCGCCTGCCGCGCCCGGCTTGATGTAACACATCACCGGACAGGCATCGCAGCGGATCTTGTCGCCGGCGGCGACGGTAGCGTCAGTCATGAACAAGCCTGCTCGTTCGAGGCGCCGATCATAGCCGCGTCTGCACGGGCCCGATCATTTGTTCGTATACGAACGATGTTGCGCGCGGACTGAAACGCTGTCAAGCGGCCATCGAGGTCGATAAGCACAGTTGCCGTATAATACCGCATTTGCCTCGCCCGTTTGTTCATAAAGCGAGCAACGCGCTGCAGCGCGGGATCGCACGGCTTGCACGTTTGTACACAAACGGTATCTTTCGCGAACGTCCAGCGCAGAATTTTGCAACGCAGCGAGGACTTGAGGGGAGCATGACGCAGACCACGATGCGCCTGACCGTCAACGGCAAAGCGTACGATGTCGGCGCCGCTCCGGACACTGCATTGCTTTACGTGCTTCGCAACGACCTCGAACTGAACGGACCGAAATACGGCTGCGGGCTCGGCGAATGCGGCGCCTGCGCCGTGCTGATCGACGGCGTTGCCGCACGCTCCTGCGTGATCCCAATCGACGGCTGCACCGGCCGCGACATTGTGACGCTCGAAGGACTCGGCACGCGCGAACATCCCGATCCCGTGCAGCAGGCCTTCATCAGCGAACAGGCCGCGCAATGCGGCTATTGCCTCAACGGCATGATCATCACGACCAAGGCGCTGTTGCTGCGCTCCCCTCGCCCGTCGGAGGACGAAGTGCTGGAAGCGCTGCGTCATCATCTCTGCCGCTGTGGTGCTCATATCGAAATCATGCGTGCGGCAATGCGAGCTGCAGGCCGTGCGGTTGAGGCGCAGACCTGATGACAGCGCCGAATTCTCCCGGGCATCGTGAACGGCCGCAGGGGACGCTGTCGGTCTTTCGTCCCGCCTCACCCGTCGAGGCCGTCAAGTTCGAAACATTCATCAAGATCACCGCTGACGGATCGGTCACAGCCTATAACGGCCATGTCGATCTCGGCACCGGCATCCGCACCGCGCTCGGCCAGATCGTCGCGGAGGAGCTTGACGTCTCCTTTGCCCGTGTCGTCGTTGTACTTGGCGATACATCGCTTGTTCCCAATCAGGGCGCAACGATTGCCAGCGAAACAATCCAGATCACCGCCGTGCCGTTGCGCAAGGCCGCAGCACAGGCGCGGCAGTTTCTGGTCGCGCGCGCCGCGGCGAGACTGGAACTTCCGATTGAGGATATCATCGTTGAAGACGGCCTGATCCGCGGCAAGGACAATCGCAGCATCAGCTATGGCGAACTGATTGCGGGTGAGACCATCCGCCTTGAACTGTCGGACGACGTTCCGGTCAAGCCCGCCAGCGCCTACAGCATCGTCGGTCGATCCGTTCCGCGCGTCGATCTGCCGGCGAAGGCAACAGGCGAACTGGTGTACGTCCACGATATGCGCGTTCCGGGCATGCTGCACGGCCGCGTCGTCCGTCCGCCCTATGCCGGCGTCGATGTCGGCGACTTCATCGGCAACAGCCTGATTGCGGTCGACGAGTCCTCGGTACGCGACATCCCCGGAATTGTTGCTGTCGTCAGGATTGGCGATTTCGTTGGCATCGTCGCCGAGCGCGAGGAGAATGCGATCAAGGCGGCGGCGCAGCTCAAGGTGAGCTGGAAGCCAGTGCCGACGCTGCCCGACCTGAAGGACATCGAGACTGCGCTGCGCGCCAATCCGTCGACACCGCGAACGCTGATCGACAAGGGTAACATCGAGGCGGCGATCGCAGGCGCCGCCAAGCCGATGCAGCGTACTTATATCTGGCCCTACCAGATGCACGCCTCGATCGGCCCGTCCTGCGCGGTCGCCGACTATCAGGAGGACCAGACCAGGGTCTGGTCCGGGACGCAGAATCCGCACCATCTGCGCACCGAGCTGGCACGGCTGATCCATCGCCGCGAAGCCGAGATCGAGGTGATCCGAATGGAGGCCGCCGGCTGCTACGGCCGCAACTGCGCCGATGACGTCTCTGCCGACGCGGTGCTGCTATCGCGCGCCGTCGGCCGGCCCGTTCGCGTGCAGTTGACGCGCGAGCAGGAGCACGCCTGGGAGCCCAAGGGCACCGCACAATTGATGGACGTCAACGGCGGATTGAACGCCGACGGCAGCGTCGCCGGTTACGACTTCGCGACCCGCTATCCGTCGAACGGCGCGCCGACGCTGGCGCTGCTGCTGACCGGCACCATCCCGCACACGCCTGTTGTGTTCGAGATGGGCGATCGCACCGCGATCCCGCCCTACGATTACGAGAATCTGCGGGTGGTGGCGAACGACATGCCCCCGATCGTGCGCGCCGCCTGGCTGCGCGGCGTCTCGGCGCTGCCGAATACCTTTGCGCATGAATCCTGGATCGACGAATGCGCTGATGAAGCCGGCGTCGACCCGATCGAATACCGCCTGCGCTACCTGAAGGACCCGCGCGCCGTCGATCTCGTCAATGCTGTGGCCGAGCGCGCCGGCTGGAAGCCGCGGCCGGTGCGGCAGGAGCCGGTGGCCGAGGGCGATATCGTGCGCGGGCGCGGCTTTGCCTATGCGCTCTATGTCCACAGCAAGTTTCCCGGTTACGGCGCGGCATGGTCGGCATGGATCGCCGACGTCGCGGTGAACAAGGTAACCGGCGATGTCAGTGTCACGCGTGTGGTGGCAGGCCAGGACTCCGGCCTGATGATCAATCCGGATGGCGTGCGTCATCAAATCCACGGCAACGTCATCCAGTCGACCAGCCGTGCGCTGATGGAGGAAGTATCGTTCGACCGAACGTCCGTGACGGCGCGCGAGTGGGGCGCCTACCCCATCATCAAATTCCCCGAAGTGCCTGAGATCGACGTGCTGATGCTGCCGCGGCAGGACCAGCCACCACTCGGCGTCGGCGAGTCCGCGTCCGTACCCAGTGCTGCAGCGATCGCCAACGCGATCTACGATGCGACCGGCGTGCGCTTCCGTGAATTGCCATTCACACCGGAACGCATTTTGCGAGGCCTGCACAGCGAGGAGCAGGCAGCGCCGGAAGCATTGCCCGCACCGTCTCCGCAACCCGCCCCCTCATCTCGCACATGGCAGAATCCGTTCACCATACGCAGCAGCGTGTTTGCAACCGCCGCGGCCCTCTGCGCCGCCGCGATCGGCATCGGTGCCGCGACGCTGCCGTGGCGCGCAATCGCGCCGATCGCGCGTCCCGATGCGTCGGTCTATTCGGCGGCGACCATCGCGCGCGGCCAGCAACTCGCCGCGCTCGGCGATTGCGCGGTCTGCCACACCGCAACAAACGGCGTCCTCAATGCCGGCGGCAAGCCGCTGCCGACGCCCTTTGGTACGATCTATTCGACCAACATCACGCCCGATGTCGAAACCGGCATCGGTGCGTGGTCCTATCCCGCGTTCGAGCGCGCCATGCGCGAGGGCATCCATCGCGACGGCAGGCATCTCTATCCCGCGTTCCCCTACACTCATTTCGCCAAGACCACCGACGCCGACATGCAGGCGCTCTACGCATATCTGATGGCGCAGCCGGCGGTGCGTGCGGAGACGCCACAGAATGCGCTGGCGTTTCCGTTCAACCTTCGTCCGCTGATGGCGGGATGGAATGCGCTCTTCCACCAACCCGCGGTTTTTCAACCTGATCCCACCAAGTCCGAGATCTGGAATCGCGGCGCCTATCTCGTCGAAGGCCTCGGCCATTGCAGCGCCTGCCATTCGCCGCGAAATGCGCTCGGCGCGGAAATGGCTGGCGCTCATCTTGCCGGAGGATTCGCCGAGGGCTGGGAAGCGCCGGCACTGACCTCGCTCTCGCAGGCACCGATCCCATGGAACGAAGACGAGTTGTACGCCTATTTACGAACCGGCGAGTCGCGCTTTCACGGCGTCGCTGCGGGGCCGATGGCGCCGGTGGTGAAGGAGCTCGCGGCATTGCCGGATTCCGACATTCGCGCCATGGCGGTCTATCTCGCTTCGTTCAACGCGACTTCGATGGATCGCGCGACGCAGGAGGCGCTCGCCGCAAAACTGGAGGCCTCGACCGTCACGCGCGCGTCAGCCGCCTCTGGTGTCGGCGCCCGGATCTACCAGGGCGCCTGCGCCGTGTGCCACGAGGTCGGCGGTGCGCCGCTGTTCGGCAGCCGGCCGTCGCTGGCGCTGAACAGCAATCTGCACAGCGCCGCGCCTGACAATCTGGTTCAGGTCATCCTGCACGGCATCGCCAAGCCAGCCACAACGGACCTCGGCTACATGCCGGCCTTCAGGGACAGCCTGACCGACGGCCAGGTCGCCGAACTGGTTGCGTATCTGAGGCAACAATTTGCCCCGGACAGGCCGGTCTGGAAGGATATTCATGCTGCGATTAACCGTATCCGGCGGGAACATGTGCGCTGAGCTGCCATGCCGGGGGCAAAACCCACTGGTTGGGCGGCCGTCGGCACGGTAGAGTTCCGCCATGGCAGTTACCGATATTGCGTCCCGAACCTATAACCACGGCTGGCGGCTCGACCCGATCGTGCGCAGCCTGCTGGATACCGATTTCTACAAGCTGCTGATGCTGCAGATGATCCGCGATCTCTATCCGGCTCAGCGCGTCACCTTCTCCGTCATCAACCGCAGCAAGCACGTCCGCCTCGCCGAGATCATCGACGAGGGCGAATTGCGCGCGCAACTCGACCACGCGCGCACCATTCGGTTCACCAAGAAGGAGCTGATCTGGCTCGCCGGTAATACGTTCTACGGCAAGACCCAGATGTTCTCGCCCGACTTCATCCACTGGCTCGCCAACTTCCGCCTGCCCGAATACGAGCTGAACAAGGTCGACGGCCAGTACGAGCTGCACTTCCACGGGCCGTGGACCCACACCACGATGTGGGAGATCCCGGCGCTCGCGATCATGAACGAGTTGCGCTCGCGGCAGGCGACCAAGGGACAAGGACGCTTCGTGCTCGACGTGCTCTATGCCCGCGCCAAGGCCAAGCTGTGGTCCAAAGTCGAACGGTTGCGTAAGCTCGATGGCCTGCGGCTCTCCGACTTCGGCACCCGCCGCCGCCATGGCCATCTGTGGCAGCGCTGGTGCGTCGAAGCGGTCAAGGAGGGTCTTGGCCCATCGTTCACTGGCACCTCCAACGTGCTGCTGGCGATGGACAACGACCTCGAAGCGATCGGCACCAACGCGCATGAACTGCCGATGGTTGCTGCCGCGCTCGCCAATTCGGACGAGGAACTGCGCTGGGCGCCCTATCGCATCCTCGACCAATGGCGCCATACCTACGGCGGCAACCTCTTGATCGCCCTGCCCGACGCCTTCGGCACCAAGGTGTTTTTGCGCGACGCGCCGGACTGGGTCGCCGACTGGACCGGATTTCGCCCGGACAGCGCGCCGCCAATCACCGCTGGCGAGGAGATTATCAAGTGGTGGAAGCAGAAGGGCCGCGATCCCAAGGAGAAGCTGCTCGTGTTCTCCGACGGCATGGATGTCGATTCCATCGAGGAGACCTACCGCCACTTCACCGGACGCGTTCGCATCTCCTTCGGCTGGGGCACCAACCTCACCAATGATTTCGTCGGCTGCGCGCCGGATGGCTCCGCCGATCTCGATCCGATCTCGCTGGTCTGCAAGGTGACGTCGGTCGATGGCCGGCCCGCGGTCAAGCTGTCCGACAATCCCGAGAAAGCGACCGGCACGCCGTCCGAGATCGAGCGTTACTTGCGCGTGTTCGGTAATGCCGGACGCGTCCGCACCGCCGTGCACGTCTGAGCTATCGAATACTTTCCCGCCACCAATTGATCTGACGAGGCCCGCATGCCCGCACCCAAGCCGCCTGCCTTTGAAACCCTGAGCCTGCATGCCGGCCAGCGCCCGGACCCCGCCACCGGCGCCCGTGCCGTTCCGGTCTACCAGACCACGTCCTACGTGTTCCAGGATTCCGACCATGCCGCGGCGCTGTTCAATCTCGAGCGCGCCGGCCACATCTACACCCGCATTTCCAATCCAACGACGGCGGTGCTCGAGGAGCGGCTCGCCGCGCTGGAAGCCGGCGTCGGCGCGATCTGCACGGCGAGCGGCATGGCCGCGCTGCATCTGGCGATCGCAACGATCCTCAACGCCGGCGACCACATCGTCGCCTCCTCTTCGCTCTACGGCGGCACCATCAACCTGCTGGCCCACACGCTGCCGCGCTTCGGCATCACGACGACGTTCGTCAAGCCGCGTGCGCTCGATGAATTCCGCGCCGCGATCAGGCCGAACACGCGGCTTGTGATCGGCGAGACCATCGGCAATCCCGGGATGGAAGTGCTGGATATCCCGGAGGTCGCCCAGGTCGCGCACGATGCCAAGATTCCGCTGCTGATCGACAACACCTTTGCCACGCCATTCCTCAGCCGCCCGATCGAGCTCGGCGCCGATATCGTGATGAATTCCGCGACCAAGTGGATCGGCGGCCACGGCATTGCGATCGGCGGCGTCATCGTCGATGGCGGACGGTTCGACTGGCACGCCTCCGGCAAATTCCCGCAGCTCACCGAACCCTATGCCGGCTATCACGGCATCGTCTTCGACGAACAGTTCGGCCAGGCCGCCTTCATCATGCGCGCCCGAACCGAAGGCCTGCGCGACTTCGGCGCCTGCCTGTCGCCGACCAACGCATTCCAACTGCTCCAGGGTGTGGAGACACTCGGCGTTCGCATGGAGCGCCACATGAGCAATACGCTCGCGGTGCTTGAGGCGCTGACCGCCAACAAGGCGGTCGACTGGGTGCTGCATCCGGCGCTGGAAAATCATCCCGATCATCAGCTTGCGAAGCGGCTGCTGCCGCGCGGCGCCGGATCGATCGTCTCTTTCGGCATCAAGGGCGGGCGCGCAGCGGGCAAAAAATTCATCGAGTCCTTACGGATGATCAGCCACCTCGCCAATGTCGGCGACGCCAAGACGCTGGTCATTCATCCCGCCAGCACCACGCATCAGCAGATGGACGCCGCGCAACTCAAGGCCGCAGGGATCGGCGAGGAATTGGTGCGACTGTCGGTCGGCATCGAAACCGTTTCCGACATCATCGACGATCTCGGCCAGGCGCTTCGCGCATCGCAGAAGGTTTAAGCCATGCAGTTGTCCGTGAATGGTGCTGATGTCTTCGTTGCGACCGGGGGCCGTCCGTTCGATCCGTCGCTGCCCGCGGTGGTAATGCTGCACGGCGCCGGTTTTGATCATTCGACCTGGGCGCTGCACAGCCGCTGGTTCGCGCATCACGGCTATTCCGTGCTCGCGCCGGATCTGCCGGGGCACGGCCGCTCGGGCGGCAGCCCGCTGCCGACGATTGCCGACATGGCGGACTGGACCGCCGCGCTGCTCGATGCGGCCGGTGCGCCGAAGGCGAAGCTGATCGGTCACTCGATGGGATCGCTGATCGCGCTGGAGACATCCGCGCGGCATCCCGACAAGGTCTCCGGCCTCAGCCTGATCGGCACCGCCGCGACGATGACCGTCGGCCCCGATCTGCTCAAGGCCGCGGAGGTCAACAATCCCGATGCCATCGACATGGTCTCGATCTGGGGCCTCGGCTTCAAGGCCGAACTCGGCGGCAGCCTCGCGCCGGGACTGTGGATGCATCAGGGCGCGCAGCGCGTGCTGCAGCAGACGCGGCCGGGCGTGCTGTACAGCGATCTCAATGCCTGCAACACCTATCAGAACGCGCTCGCGGCCGCCGCGCAGGTCAAGGTGCCCGCGACCTTCATTCTCGGCGAGCGCGACATGATGACGCCAGCGAAGGCCGGCAAGACTCTTGCAGCGGCGACGCCGAATTCGCGCACCGTCGTCGTTCCCGGCGCCGGCCACATGATCATGGCCGAAGCGCCCGACGAGTTGCTGGCGGCGTTGCGGCAATAATCTCGTTCTCTTTCTTCCCTTCTCCCCCTGTGGGAGAAGGTGGCGTGAAGCGCCGGATGAGGGGTTCTCTCCGCGGAGACAGACCCCTCACCCGTCTCGCCGCCGCTATGCGGCGTCGATCCACCCTCTCCCACAAGGGGAGAGGGGAAGCGGTGCGTCGGGCGGCAAGCATCACTGCTTCGCCGGCTTCCGCTCCACCGGATGAATGTCGACAGCACGCAGGCGGCCCATCCGCAGCACGTCCATCGCGAGCGTGCGGCCGATGCGGTCGCGGTCGAGGGCGCGGATCAGATCGTCGACGCCGTTGATCTCGACGCCGTCCAACCTGATCACGACATCGCCGGGCAACAGGCCGGCTTTTGCCGCCGGGCTGTCCGGCTCGATCTGCGCCAGCAGCGCGCCCATCTTGTTGTCGACGCCGGCGACCACCGCATGGCGCCGCGGAATCGGCGCGGTCTGGCCGGCGACGCCGATATAGGCGCGACGGACATAGCCGTGGCGGATGATCTCGGACAGCACGAACTGCGCGGTGTTGCTGGCGACCGCAAAGCAGATGCCCTGCGCGCCGCTGATGATCGCGGTGTTGATGCCGATCACTTCCGATGCCGACGACACCAGCGGCCCGCCGGAATTGCCGGGATTGAGCGCCGCATCGGTCTGGATCACGTCCTCGATGGTCCGCCCGCTCACCGAGCGGATCGAGCGGCCGAGCGCCGACACCACGCCGGCGGTCACCGTCGATTCGAACCCGAGCGGATTGCCGATCGCAACCACGAGCTGGCCGCGGCGCAGGCTCTTGGAATTGCCGAGCGAGGCATAGCGCAGATCGCGCGCGCCATCGGCGCGCAACAGCGCCAGATCAGTGTCGGGATCGACGCCGAGCACGTGCGCGTCGGTGACGAAGCCTTCGGTGTCGCGCAGACGGATCTCTTTCGCCGACCCGACCACGTGGCTGTTGGTCAGCACGAGACCATCGGGCGAGATGACGATGCCCGAACCCAGCCCGCCGCGCTCGCGCGCACTGCGTACCTTCGGCCCGGTTTCGACGCGGACGACCGCCGGACCGACGCGTTCGGTGACGTCGATGACGGCATTGGAATAGGCATCGAGCAGAGCCCGGTCGTTATCCTGGGCAGACTCGGCCGTTCGCGATGACAGCTCGTCATCGGCGATATCTGAGGTAAAATCCAACATGGCGAGATTCCTTCGGCTTCCTCAGATGGTGGCCGGGAACCGCCTGCGCAAGGTGCCTGCTATGGGCGCAGGGCTGGCCTGCTAGGCCCGCCTCAATTTCCCCCCGCGTGCCTTGACGGGATCCAGCAGCGCCCAGTCGCCGTGCTCCAGCGTGTAGCCCTTCGGGAATGGGGCGCGCAGATCGAGTCCGAGCGAGCGCAGCACTCGGTCGTCGCGGTAGTAGCATTGCAGGACGACGCGGACGAGCGTCGCCGCCGCCGCACCGCCAGTAGCGCGGAACTCGGTCGCGACGGCATCGCGTTTGGCCGTGTCGAGTTCGGCGAGCGGTTGGCCTGCGAGACGCGCGAGATGATCGAGCGCCCGCGCGACCAGCGCGGTGTCGCGGCCGAGCGTCGCCAGCATGTCGGCCTGGATCGCGGGATCGTCCGCGCCGGGCACCCTGTACTCGTCGCTGGCGGGAATGATCATCGCAGCGACGGTGCGGAGATCGTCGCGTTGGGTTGAGGTCAATTCAATGCTTGCGGACATGTTGTTCTCAGTCGAAGAGGTTGGCAAGGCGTTGCTTCATCTGGTCGGCGACGTAGAGCGCGATCGCCTGGATGGTCGAGGTCGGATTGACGCCCCCTGAGGTGACAAACACGCTGCCGTCGACGATGAAGAGATTTTTCACGTCATGCGAGCGGCCCCATTCGTTGACCACGGAGCGCGCAGGGTCGGTGCCCATTCGCGCGGTGCCGAGCAGATGCCAGCCGCCCCAGGGAATCGGATTGTTGATGCAGATGTCGGTGGCGCCGGCGGTTTCGAGAATCTCCCGGCCGCGCGCCAGCCCATGCTCCATCATCTTCCGGCTGTTCTCGCTGATCGTGTAATCGATCTTCGGCGCCGGGATACCGTGGCTGTCCTTCAGCACCGGATCGAGCGTGACGCGGTTGTGCTCCTCGGGCAGATCCTCGCAAATCGCGGAGACCCCGAGCCGATGGCCGTTGAGCTTGCGGAACACGCGGTGATGATCCGCGCCCCACGGCAGAATCCCTTTTTGCTCGCTCGCTACGGCCTCGAACACCGGCCCTGCGCCACGGACGAATTGGATGCCGTAGCCGCGGACGAAGCCGCGCGACAGGTCGGTGTCGTAGAACTGCTTGCTCCACAGGCAAGTCGGCGGCGCGCGGTTGCTGTCGGTCGGCTCCTTCACGTAGCCGTAGATCTGCGCATAGGGATGGAACATCAGGTTCTTGCCGACCAGGCCGGACGAATTCGCCAGCCCATTCGGGAAGCGGCCGGAGACCGAGTTCAAGAGCAGCCGCGGCGTGCCGACGCCGTTGCAGGCGATGATGACAACCTCGGCGGGCTGGAAATGCTCGACGCCATCCTGGTCGTAGTAGACGACGCCGGAGGCCATGCCGTGCTCGTTGGTCAGGATCTCGCGCACGCGGCAATGGGTCTTGAGTTCGACGCCGGCGCGGATCGCCTGCGGCCAATAGGTGATGTCGGTCGAGGCTTTTGCGCCTTGCGCGCAGGCCGGCGTGCAATGGCCGAGATTGATGCAGCGCGCCCTGCCCTCGTAATCCATCGTCGCGACCGTCGTATCCGATGGCCACCAGTGCCAGCCAAGCTTGTTCATGGCCTTGCCGATCAACGGACCGGAGAGCCCGAGCGGCTGCGGCGGCATCGGCGGGTGCGTCAGCGGCGACAACGGATCGCCTGACAGGCCCGAAACGCCCATCATCCGGTCGTTCTCTTCGAAGAACGGGGTGAGTGCATCGTAATCGATCGGCCAGTCATCGGCGACGCCGTCGAGCGTCTTCACCTTGAAGTCCGAGGGGTGCAGCCGTGGCCAATGCGCGGTGTACATCACCGTCGAGCCGCCGACGCCGTTGAAGTTCACGACCTTGATCGGCGAGTTGTCGTCATTGATCGGATAGTCCTCGGGCCGGCCGCGGATGTTCGGGCTGGTCGACCACTCGCCGTAGAATTTTGCCTCCCAGTCGCGCCCGGTGCTCGGATATTCCGACGGCTTCATCCAGCCGCCCTGGTCGAGACAGAGGATATGCATTTTCGTTTCGGCCAAACTCCACGCCACCGCCGCACCGGATGCGCCGGCGCCGATGATGAGGACATCAACGGGATCGTTCTTGTTCATTCTTGGTCCTTAAATCTCTCTCCTGTCGTTCCGGAGCATCGCGTAGCGATGAACCCGGAACCTCGAGATTCTCAGGTGCGCAATTGCGCACCATAGTTCGATGCTGACGCATCGCCCCGGAATGACGAGCTAGCTTACAATCCTCACCGGCAGTGTGCGGATGCCGCGGATGAAGTTTGAGTAGAGGCGTTGCGGCGGGCTCATGATTTCAAAACGAAGGTCTCTTGCCAATATTTCCTCCCAGAGAATGCGTATCTGCTGCTCGGCCAAGCGGTCGCCGACGCAGCGGTGGATGCCGGCGCCGAAGGAAAGATGCTGCCGTGGCTTGGCGCGGTCGATGATGAATTCGTCGGCGCGGTCGATCTTGCTCTCGTCGCGATTGCCGGAGATGTACCACATCACCACCTTGTCGCCCCTGGCGATGCGGCGACCGGCGAGTTCGACATCATTGCGCGCAGTGCGGCGCATGTGCAGCACCGGCGTGTGGTAGCGGATGATTTCGGAGACGAGGTTCGGGATCAATTCGCGCCGTGCGCGGACCAGTTCGAACTCTTCAGGGTTTTCCACCAGCGCCATCAACCCACCGCTCATGGAATTGCGCGTGGTATCATTGCCGCCGACGATCAGAAGCGCCATCGTGCCGATGAACTCGCGCGGCTGCAGATGACGCGTCGCCTCGGAATGCGCCAACATCGAGATCAGGTCGAAGGTCGGCGGCGCATTCGCACGCGCATCCCACAATTTTCGGAAGTACTCGCCCATCCTGGCCAGTTCATCGTAACGCTCGGCTTCCGAATGCACCACGGCATCAGGCGAATCGACATTGGCGATTGCGACATCCGACCACCAGGTCAGCTTGATGCGATCTTGCCAGGGAAAATCGAACAGCGTCGCCAGCATCATGTTGGTGAGATCGGTCGAGACCCGCTCGACCCAGTCGAATGTCTCGTTGCGCGGCAGCGCGTCCAGCACGTCGGAAGTACGCTTGCGGATCAGCGGCTCGAAATTGGCGAGGTTGGACGGCGCCACGATCGGCGCGACGGTGCGTCGCTGCGCGGTGTGACCGGGCGGATCCATCCGGATGAAATTGGAGATCTCGCGCCCTTTGGGCTGGTCGGCCACCTGAATACCGCCGAGCTCCGAACTCGACGAATAATTCTCATGATCGAGCTCGACCGCAAAAATGTCATCGTAACGCGTCACCGACCAGTAAGGCCCGTACGCCGACGCCTCGCAATAATGCACGGGATCGTCACGGCGCAGTTGAGCGAACAGCGGACGCCAAATATCGTCCTGATAGAGATGGGGATCGCTGACATCGATCGAGGCCAGCTTACGCAGCGCCTCAGCCATCGTTTCCCTCCCCTCCTGCCATCGCCGCTTGCCGGGCGCTCCATACCCTGACGATAGGGGTAGATGCGGTCGCGAGTAAAGCCGAAGGGCGCAGGCTGGCGGCAAACCTGCAACCCTGCCACGCGTCCATGCGGGGTTTGTCCACGGCTGCGAGAGCGGATAGCCTTGGCGCAAACGATAAACGCGGGAGCGACGCCGATTTCGGATTTCGACGCCATCATCATCGGTGCGGGCATGTCGGGGCTTTACCAGCTCTACCGCTTGCGCGAACGAGGCTTGCATGTGCGGGTGTTCGAGGCGGGCACCGACGTCGGCGGCACCTGGTACTGGAACCGCTATCCCGGCGCGCGCTTCGACTCCGAAAGCTATTCCTACGGCTACTCGTTTTCGAAGGAGCTGCTGGAGGAATGGGAATGGTCGGAGCATTTTGCCGGCCAGCCGGAAACGCTGCGTTATCTCAACTATGTCGCCGACAAGTTCGACCTGCGCCGCGATATCCAGTTTCGCAGCCGGGTGACGGCGGCGGTCTATGATGAGGAAACGCGGACGTGGACGATCACGCTGGAGGATGGCGCTGAGCACAGCACGCGTTTCCTGATCACGGCGATCGGGCCACTGTCCACGCCGACGCTGCCGCGGATCGAGGGCCGCGACGATTTCAAGGGTGCCTGCTTCCACACCGCGCGGTGGCCGAAGCAGCCGGTGGATTTCGCCGGAAAGCGCGTCGCCGTGATCGGCACCGGCGCTACCGGCGTGCAGACCATCCAGACCATTGCCGGACAGGTCGGCCATCTCACCGTGTTCCAGCGCACGCCAAACTGGTGCGCGCCGCTGCACAACGGCGAGATCGACGCCGAGACGCAGGCGAAAATCAAGGCGGGCTATCCCGAGATCTTCGCCCGTTGCAAGGAGACCTTCGCCTGCTTCCTGCATACGCCTGATACACGCGGCGCGTTCGAGGTGTCGGACGAGGAGCGCGAGGCATTTTACGAAAAGCTCTACGGCGAGCGCGGCTTCGGCATCTGGCAGGGCAATTTCAAGGACATATTGGTCGACCGCAAGGCGAATGCCACGATCTCCGATTTCGTCGCGCGCAAGATCCGCCAGCGCGTGAAGAACCAGGCGGTAGCTGAAAAGCTGATCCCGAAAAATCACGGCTTTGGCACCCGCCGGCTGCCGCTCGAAACTTTCTATTACGAGGTCTATAACCAGGACAATGTCGAGCTGGTCGACATCAACGAAACGCCGATCGAGCGGATTACGTCCAAGGGGATCAAGACCAGCGACCGCGAATACGAATTCGACATCATCATCTATGCGACCGGCTTCGACGCCATCACCGGCAGCTTCGACAAGATCGATTTTCGCGGGGTTGGCGGCGCGCGGCTGAGGGACAAGTGGAAACGCGGGCCGGAGACCTATCTCGGCATCATGGTGCATGAGTTTCCGAACATGCTGATGCTGATGGGACCGCACACCGCGCTCGGCAATATCCCGCGCAGCATCGAATACAGCGTCGACTGGGTGACCGGGCTGATCCTGTTCGCGATGGAGAAGGGGCTGACCCGGCTGGAGGCGACGCCCGAGGGCGTGAAATCCTGGACCGATCACGTCAAGACGCTCGGCGAGGGATCGCTGTCCAACGAGGTCAATTCGTGGATGACCGGCATCAATTCCAACGTCGAAGGCAAGCAGACCCGCATCGTCGCCCGCTACAGCGGCAGCGCACCGGCGTATCGCGCAAGGTGCGATGAGGTGGCGGCGAAGGGGTATGAGGAGTTGCGGTTGGGGTAGCAATTTGGCTGACTCGGCGAAGCGCCGCTCCGTCCCCCGTCATTGCGAGCGCAGCGAAGCAATCTATTCTTCCGTTACGCCGCGAGATGGATTGCTTCGCTGCGCTCGCAATGACGTGGATATAGTTTCGCGGTCTCGCGACGCTGATCGCCCGAGGTTTGCATCTCGTTCCCACCCTCCAATCAGAGGGAGCAGGGAAGACCGGGCGCTTGCTGCACCCGAGGTCTCGTGTGCCGTTGCGCATAAAAAAAACGCACACGAGCATACAGGTACAGCGGGGGCATCCCGGCCTTCCCTGCGCAATGGCTTTACGGCTTACTTCGTGCTCTTCCCGGAGAACGGCTCTTTTGCCTCCGTCGCCTGCGCTTCTTATCACAGGCTTAACGCCAGCACCGCGGCGCCCGAACCACACGACTTCGCCGTACACAACAGCCACGCACGTCGGTCATGGCTCTCGTGTCCATCGCATCTCACCGCGCGTTCGTGACGATGGCCAACGTCCCTCATCTTGCCGCGAGACGGGCGGAGTTATGCGACTGATTTGGGTGAGAACGAAAGCAGAATATTTTTGCGCAAAGGGCTGGACAGGTTTTTTGATTTGCCTGTCGGGCAGTCACACACGAGGTCACAGATGTCGGTACCCGTAGGATTGGGCAAAGCGAAGCGTGCCCACCATCGCGAATCGGGTTCGATGGATGGCGGGCACGGCGCTATCGCGCCTTTGCCCACCTACGCGACTTCGCTCTATCCATCCTACGATCTTTGCTGCCTCCACATCGTCATTGCGAGCGAAGCGAAGCAATCCATCCCTCCGCACGCGCGGACGCGTGGATTGCTTCGTCGCTTTGCTCCTCGCAATGACGGGGAGAAACTACCACGCATCGATGCACGGCCGTTTCTTGGTCGTGCGCGCTTCCGGCTTCGGCACCGAGCGCAGGCCCGCTATGATCCACTGCCGGGTGTCGGCGGGATCGATCACCTCGTCGATCTCCAGCACCGAGGCGATCGAGACCGCCTTGCCGTTGGCGTAGAGCTCGGCGACCTTGGACTTGTAGTAGTCCTCGCGCTCGCCCGGGTCTTCGATGGCTTCCATCTCCTTGCGGAAGCCGAGCCGGACATAGCCCTCCAGGCCCATGCCGCCGAACTCGCCGGTCGGCCAGGCCACCGTGAAGAAGGAGGCGTGGAAGCCGCCGCCGATCATGGATTGCGCGCCCAAGCCGTAACCCTTGCGCAGAACGACGCCGAACAGCGGCACGGTCAGGCTGGCGCCCGTCACGAACATGCGCGCGACATGGCGCACGATCGCGGTCTTTTCCGCTTCGGGCCCCACCATGAAGCCCGGCGTGTCGCACAGCGAGACGATCGGGATGTCAAAGGCGTCGCAAAGCTGCATGAAGCGCGCGGCCTTGTCGCCGGCCGGCGCATCGATCGCGCCGCCGAGATGCTTTGGATTGTTGGCGATCAGGCCGAACGGTTTGCCTTCGATGCGGATGAAGGCGGTGATCATGCCGACGCCGAAATCCCGGCGGATCTCCAGGACCGAGCCTTCATCGGCGAGGAGATCGATGACATTGCGGATGTCGTAGACACGCAGGCGGTTTTCCGGGATCGCACGGCGCAACAGACGCTGGTCCGGCGCCTTCCAATCGGCGATCGCTCCCTGGAAGTACGACAGGTACTTTTGCGCGGCGCTCGTCGCTTCCGCCTCGTCCTCGACCAGGATGTCGATGACGCCGTTCGGCGACTGGAACGACACGGGCCCTACTTCAGCCGGGTGATAGACGCCGAGGCCGCCGCCCTCGATCATCGCAGGTCCCCCCATGCCGATCGATGCGTTGTTCGTGGCGATGATGACATCGCAGCAGCCGAGCATCGCGGCGTTGCCGGCGAAGCAGTAGCCGGAGACGACGCCGATCACCGGCACCAATCCCGAGAGTTTTGCGAACTGCACGAAGGATGGGCCGTCGAGACCGGTCATGCCGAGCCGGTCGGTGTCGCCGGGCCGGCCGCCGCCACCCTCGGCATAAAACACCAGAGGTAACCGCCATTGCTCGGCCAGGCTCAGCATGCGGTCGATCTTCTTGTGGTTCATATGTCCCTGCGTTCCGGCGAGCACGGTGTAGTCGTAGGCGATCACCATGCAGCGGGCGGCATCCGCGCCGAATTTTTCGGCGTTCACGGTGGCGACGCCGGAGATCAGGCCGTCGGCCGGTGTGTTGCGGATGAGATCATCGACCGTTCGGCGGCGACGTTGCGCGGCGATGGCGAGCGATCCGTATTCGACAAAGGATCCTTCATCGACGAGATGGGCGACGTTTTCGCGCGCCGTGCGCTGGTCGGTCTTGCGGCGGCGTTCGACCGACGCCGGACGGTTCTCATCCAGCGTGATGGCGCGACGCTCGATCAGTTCGGCCAGATCAGGACGGATGTGATCGAGATCGACGTCCTCATCCTCGGCGATATCATGGGCGTCGAGTTCGGCCGGTTCGAGATAGAGGATCGCCTCGTCCTGCATCAGCGTCATGCCGGAGCCGGCTGCGATCTGCAACACCCGACCGCCATGCGGCGCCGTGACCAGATGCTCCATCTTCATGGATTCGAGCACGGCGATCTGCTGGCCGGGACGAACGAGGTCTCCCTCCTCGACGTCGATCGCGACGATCGTGCCTTGCAGCGGCGCCGGCACCGCGACCGAACCCGCCGGGCCGGTTGCCGACGCCACGACGGCGGCCGCGAGCGTCTCGTCATCGGCGGCGCTGCCGGATTCGACCAGTTCTGTCTCCGCCGTCGTGTTGGCCTCGCCAACCAGGGACGCGACATGCTTGTCGATGAAGCCGGTGCTGAGGCGGTTCTCGGCAAAATCCGGATGCGCCAAAATCGCCGCGAGGAAGGGGATGTTGGTGGCGACGCCGTCGATCCGGAACTCGCGCAGCGTGCGCGTGGCCTTGTGCACGACGTCGGTCCAGTTGCCGCCCGGCGAATGCACGATGACTTTTGCGAGCAGCGAGTCAAAGGCTGTGCTGGTTCGATAGCCTGAGTAACCGAACGTGTCGACGCGAACGCCCGGTCCGGACGGCAGGTCGAATACGGCCAGCGTCCCGCCGGTGGGTTTCGTCCCGCCGGTTTCGTCCATCACCTCCATGTTGACGCGGAGCTGCATCGCAAAGCCGCGCGGCCGCGGGATGTAGCCCTGCGCCAGGCCGAGCGAGCCGAGCGTCGCGCCGGCCGCGACCGCAAGCTGCGACTGCACGAGATCGAGGCCGAGCACCTCCTCGGTCACGGTATGCTCGACCTGCAGCCGCGGATTGGCCTCGATGAAGGCGAACGCCTTGTCGCTTCCCCGGGCGTCGTTGTCGACGAGGAATTCGAAGGTGCCGAGATTGTCGTAGTTGGCGGCAGCCGCGAGATCCTTGGCGGCGTCGATGATGCGCGTGCGCAGGGCATCGTTCAGCGATGGGCTTGGCGCGACCTCGATGAGTTTCTGGTTACGACGCTGGATGGTGCATTCACGCTCCCACAGATGGCTGATCGCGCCGTGGTGGTCGCAGATGATCTGCACCTCGATATGGCGGGCATTGCGGATGAGACGCTCGACATAGACGCCGTCGCTGCCGAAGGCGGCGTTGGCCTCGGACTGGCAGCGCGCATAGGCCTCTTCCAGCCGCTCCACGTCATCGACGATGCGCATGCCGCGGCCGCCGCCGCCGGCGATCGCCTTGATCATGACGGCGCCGCCCGGACCCAACGATTGCAGGAAGGTTTTGGCCTCCTCCAGGCTGGTCGGCCCGCTGGTGCCCTCGATGACGGGAACGCCGCATTGCCTGGCCAGCGCCTTGGCCCGCGCCTTGTCGCCGAACAGGTCGAGCGCATCCGGCAACGGCCCGACGAAGACGATGCTTTCCTCGATGCAGCGCCGGGCGAGCGCGGCATTCTCGCTGAGGAAACCATAGCCCGGGTGCACCGCGTCGCACTCGGTCGCCTTGGCGGCCGCAATCACCGCCTCGATATCGAGATACGCCCGCGCGCCGCGCCCGGGGATTTCGCAGGCCGAGTCGGCGGCGCGGATGTGCAGCGATTGCGCGTCGTCGGCGGAATGGATCGCCACCGTGGCGAGCCCGGCGTCGCCTGCTGCACGCGCGATGCGGATGGCGATCTCGCCGCGGTTGGCGATCAGCAGCTTGTGGAAAGACATGGACGTTCCCGGTGCCCCTCGCGTTCGCGATCCGAATTCTCCGGCGCAAAATCGCTGTCAATTCAGATTCTTGTTGGTGAACATGACAACCTTGCGCGAAATCCGATGCAAGTGGAATTTTGTTCCGCAAAACGGAAATCACTGAAAGTATGCGCGCGCGGGTGTTCGCTCCCGGCTCCAGGGAAATGCTTCGCCTGAAGGCGCGATGGCCTAGCGGCAATCCAGGTGGGTTTCGAACCAGCGCTGCAGCGAGGCCGATAGCTGTGGCCAGGCGCGCTGAAAGCCGGAGAGCTTGCCGGCGCTGGCGCGGTAGATGCCGCGAAGTTCCTGCTCGATGTCAGGAAGATCGACGCCGGTGCAGCGGCCGTCACTGACGATCTTTCGGCCGCCCACCACCACGTCGCGCAGCAGCGAGGCGTTGCCGCGCGCGAACAGGAGATCGATCGGATCGACCGGCATGATGCGGTCGCGGTCGAGCCGGTCGAGATCGAGGGTGACGAAATCGGCCGGTGCGCCTGATAGGAGCGCGCCGGTTCCGGGGGCACCCGTCGCCTTGCGGCCGTTGGCGATCGAGAGCGCCAGGAATTCGGACGCGGTCCAGGTTCGCTCAAAGCCGAGGCCGCCGTGCATCATCTGCACCAGCCGCATTTCGCGCAGCACGTCATCATCCTCGTCCAGCGCCAGCCCGTCGACCCCGACCGCAATGGCGCAGCCGCATCGGTGCGCCGCGGCGATCGGGGCAAGGCCGGAGCCCAGGTGCAAATTGGAGGAGAAATTGGTGACGATGCGCGCGCCTGACGCTGCGATCATCTCGATTTCGTCGGGACCGGCATGAATGCAATGCGCCAGCGTCAGCCGCTCCGACAGCAAGCCGATGTCGCGGAGGTAGCGGACGACGCCACCGGGAAAATGCTGGTCGGCCCAGGCGCGCTGATAGATAGTTTCCAGGAGATGCATGTGAATGCGCCGGCCGGTCAGCGCCGAATTTTCTGCCACCGCCTCCAGCAGCGGCTTTGAGCACCATTGCACGCCGGCCGGGCCGAGTTGCACATCGACCTTGGGCCCGGCGATCTCAGATGCGATGGCGTCCGTCAGTTCAATATAGGCCTTTGGCGCCATCGGCGCGCGGACGAACAGGTCTTCGATCGTCTTGCGATCATCGCCCGCGAGTTCCGAGAGCACCGGCTCGCTATCGCCATACACCACCGGATTCTGGTCGCGGACGGCGAGCGCAAAGGCGATGCGGATGCCGACATCAGACGCTGCCCGCGCGATGGCTTTTGCTTCCTCGACCAGCGGCATCGCCCCGCTCGGCCGGGTGTAATGGATCATCATCGCCGCGCAACCGGCCCGCGCCGAGCGCGCCAATGCCGAGGCCGCAGTCAGGTAGGGATCGACCGGCGTGCCGAGCGCGGAACGGAGGATCCAGCTTTCCAAGGGCATGCCGAGCGCGCCGAAGGACGAGGCGGCCGGGCGGGCATGGTCGTGGGCGTTGACGAAGGCGGGAAGGATGAGAGTGCGCGGACCGATTGTTGGTCGCGCCCCCTCGGAAATGTGGGTGATGAGCCCGTTGTCGTGCCGCAGCACGACGTCATTGAGCAAGCCGCGATCCGGGCCGGAGAACAGGCTGTGTGCCGGAACGTCCATCATCATAGTCGCACTCCGTCATTGCGAGGAGCGAAGCGACGAAGCAATCCATCTATCCCCGTGCAGAGGCATGGATTGCTTCGCGAAGCCTGTCATCGGGCGGCGCTTCGCGCCGACCCGTTGGCTCGCAATGACGAATGGATACACCAAGCGTCAATTCGCTGTATACACCAGCTCCCTTTCCGCGCGCGGCGGCAAAAATTCGCGCGAGAAAATCTCCGACGGCGCAGGCGCGCGGGCGAGCTGGTAGCCTTCGACGATGATGCCGATGGCGCGGGCCATGCGGTCGTCCTTGACGTCGCCGACGCCGATCTCCTTCATCTCGGGCGAGACGATCAGCTTGTCGAAGGAAAACTGCAGGCGCCGCTTCTCGACATCGACGTTGATGAGATTGTCGTAGTTCACGGCCGACTTCATGCCCGCGTTCTGGTCCTTGGCGATCGCGATCATTGCCTTGTTGACGGCGCGGACGAGGCCGGCGACGGCTTTCGGATTGGACGCGAGCAGCTTGCGTGACACCATTAGGCCGTTGGAATAGAGGTCGAGGCCGTAATCGCCGAACGAGAACCATTTGTAGTCCTTGTCCGGATCCTGACGGTTCAGCACCAGGTTGAAATAGCTCGTGATGTTGAACACCAGCGCCGCGTCGATATCGCCCTTGATCAGCATCGGCTCCTGCAGGTTCGGCGCCATGTTGGAGATCTTGATCTTCTCGCCTTCCAGCTTGTTCTTGTTGGCAAACACCGGCAACAGCCGCGTGGTCGGCGTGCCCTGCGCGCCGCCGAGCGTGCGGCCCTCGAAATCCTTGATGGTGTTGATGCCGCTGGTCTTCTTGGTGACGATCGCAAATGGGGGCTGGTTCCAGATCTGGTAGACCATCACAGGCGCTTCTTGCGGCTTGGTCGAGGCGTTCTGGATGATGGCGTTGACATCGCCGAAGCCGGCGTCATAGGCGCCGGACATGATGCGCGTCACTGTCGCGCCGGAGCCCTCGCCCTGGTCGATCACGACGTTGAGGCCTTCCTCTTTGAAGAAGCCGTGGTCCTTGGCATAGAAGAATGCGGCGTCCGACCCCTGCGTCTTCCAGCCCAGAGTGAACTTGATCGTCGTCTCCTGCGCGCTGGCGGTGCCGGCGAACAGGGCAACTCCCAGCAGCGCGGCGGTTACTCTGGCTAACATGGCGATCTCCTCGATAAGGGTTGGATGGCGGTTGACGGAATCCTGGTTCATGTCGTGATCACGTCGTTCTTGCGGGTGGCCCAGCCGGTGACGCGTCCCTCGATCAACGAGAAGATGACGTAGAGCGCGACGCCGAGGCCGGCGAGCACAAACAGGCCGGCAAACACCAGCGGCACGTTGAAATTCGAGGACGCGGTCATCATGACGTTGCCGATGCCGCGGTTCGAGGCGACAGTCTCCGACAGCACCGCGCCGACAAAGGCGTAGGAAACCGCAACCTTCAGGGAAGCAAAGAAGAACGGCATGGTGCGCGGCAGCCCGACGTTCCAGAGAATGTCGAGCTTGCTGGCCCCTAACGCCTTCAGCACGTCTTCCAGTTCGGGTTCGGTGGTGGCGAGGCCCGTCGCGATGTTGACCACGATCGGAAAGAAGCAGATCGAGAGCGCGGTCAAAACCGCCGGCACCGTGCCGGAGCCGAACCACAGCACGAAGATCGGCACGACAGCGACCTTCGGAATCGAGGAGAAGCCGACGAGAAGCGGATAGGCTGTGTCATACGCGGTCTTGGAAACGCCGATGATGGCGCCGAGCAGGACGCCGAGGCCCACGCCAAGCACGAAGCCGATCATCGTCGTCGCCAGCGTCTGCAGGATATGCGGCCACAGGATCGGGAATTTCTCGAACAGCGTGACGAACACCTGCGACGGCCGCGGCAGCACCAGGTCGGACATCCCTGTCATCAGGCAGAACAATTCCCAGGCGACGAAGAACAGGACGATCAGCCCCGCCGACCAGACCTTCTGGCGATAATCGAACTCGGACATCTCAGGCCGTCCCCTTGGTTGCCGCGCCTCTCGCGTCGGCGATGAAGGCGCGCAGCTTCTGGTTCAGCGCGACGAAATCCGGCTCGAAGGTCATCGCCACCGTGCGCGGCCGAACGAAATCGACGCGGCTGTCGTCGAGGATGCGGCCGGGGCGCGCGCTCATCACGCAGATGCGGCTGCCGAGGAACGCCGCCTCGCGCAGATCGTGCGTCACCAGCAGCACGGTCGGCTTGTGGGCGATCCAGAGCTCCTGCAGGATCGACCACAGTTCTTCCCGCGTGAACTGGTCGAGCGCGCCGAAGGGCTCATCCAGCAAGAGCATGCGCGGCTCGTGGATCAGCGCGCGGCAGAGATTGGCGCGCTGGAGCATGCCGCCGGAGAGTTGCCAGGGGTAGCGGTTGCCGAACCCCTTGAGGCCGACCTGCTCAAGAAGCGCGTTGGCCTTGTCGCGGAATTCGGTCTTGCGCAGCTTGCGGAATTGCGAGCGGAACGGCTCGACGATCTTGAGCGGCAGCATGATGTTCCGCTCGATCGACATCCACGGCAGCATGGTCGGGTTCTGGAACGCCATGCCGACGCGCATGGCGCGCGCCGCAACTTCCCGACCGCCGACGATGACCACGCCCGACGACGGTTGCACCAGGCCGCTGACCAGCCGCAGGATGGTCGACTTGCCGCAGCCGGAGGGGCCGACCAGCGCGACGAACTCGCCGTCGGCGATCCGCAAGGTCGTGGTGGACAGCGCCGGCACCGCCCGGGCGCCGCGGCCGAAGGTGACGGAGGTTTCCGATAGTTCGATGGCGATCGGGGCGGCGGCCGCCGAAACGGGTGAGCCGGCGAATTCGGAGTGTGGCTGCATGCGCATCATGGCTGGAAGTGCATGCAAGCCGGATGCCAGCGAAACTCGCCTTTGAAATCAATGGTCCTGCGATCTGCCGCCCAATCCAGCGGATTCCTTTTGTGCAATTCCGCCCTCAAACTGCATGCAATTGAGGCGCACAATTGGTCGGCAATTGTGATAAGAGGCGCCATTCGCAGCACGTCCTCTAAGGATTCGCCGATGGCGCCCCGCCCCGCCAGCAAGACCGCCGAACCGTCCGACAAGGTCGGGCTGATCTGCCGCGCGCTTCGCCGCGCCATCATCGAGCAGGCGCTGGCGCCGGGGGCGAAACTGCCGGAGGATTCCCTAGGAGAGAGGTTCGGCGTCAGCCGCACCATCGCCCGCCACGCGCTGGGCCAATTGGCCGCCGAAGGTCTCGTCGAGCTTCGCCGCAATCGCATTGCGGTGGTGGCGACGCCGAGCTGGCAGGAAGCGCGCGATGCCTTTGATATCCGGATCGAGCTCGAGCGGCTGGTAGTGCGCCAGCTCGCCGGCAAACTCACCAAGGCCCAGATTGCCGAGCTGAACGCCCATGTCGATGCCGAGGACCGCGCCCGCGACGGCGTGGATGCGGTCTCGATTCGCCTCGCGACGGAATTCCACATCCTGCTCGCCAACATGACGAACAGCCCGATCCTGGTGCGCTATGTCAGCGAGGTCGCCTATCGCTGCTGCCTGACGCTATCGCTCTACAGCCGCCCGCATTCGTCGGAATGCGCGATCAACGAGCACCGCGCGATCATTGCTGCGCTGGTCAAGGGGGATGAGGTCAAGGTGATGAGCCTGATGCACAGCCATCTGGATTCGGTCGCCAGCCGCGCGCTGGTGGCCCCTGCCCCACAGCGCGGCCGGGATTTGCTGGATATTCTGGCGCCCTATGCCGAGGAAGGCGAAGGCGAGCGCGTGGTGAAGCTGCCGAAGGTGGTCAGGGCGCGGTAGTTTCCACCGTCATTGCGAGCGAAGTCGAAGCAATCCATCTCTCCACGCGCGCGGAGAGATGGATTGCTTCGTCGCTTCGCTCCTCGCAATGACGAGAAACCCCTACGCCTCGATCCCACGCTGCAGCAGAATTCGCTCGGCACTGTCGTTCCAGACGTCCATCTTCACGATCTGGCCACCCCTGACCACGAAGCGGTCGACATAGCGGTTGCCCTCGAACGGCGTGCCGTCGATCCACTCGCCGTAGAGGGTGCCGATGCTGTAGACGACAGTCTCCTCCGCGCCGGGGCAGACGTCGAAACGGTCCATCTGCTTCTTGACCCAGCGATAGCGTTTTGCGTTGAAGCCGGTCGGCCCGCGCGGATGGTCGAACTCCCGCCCGCCGGTGAAGGTGATGATGGTGCCGGGCTTCATATAGGCCGATGCGGCATCGGGATCCGGGATCATCGACGCCGTAAGATAGGCCTCGACCACCTCGGCATCGGACATTCCCTTGCGTTCGGCTTTGGCGGCGGTGGACATGGCGGGTTCTCCTGATGCCCGCGGATACTACAGTCCAGCCACCAAACTGCATGCACATTTTTTGAACAATTTGACCGTCAAATTGCACACAATCTGGAGCTGCCCGGCCTCCCCGCTTCCGGTAGGTTGAAGCCCTCTCCAGCCTGACGCCCGATGACCGCGAAAACCGCCTTCGATCTGATCTTCCGCAACGCCAAGACCCGGGCCGCAGCGACGCCGGTCGATATCGGCGTTGCCGGCGGGCGCATTGCCGCCATCGGGCCACGGCTAGCCTGCGACACCGCCGAGATCGACGTCGGCGGCAGGTTGGTGCTGCCCGGTTTCGTCGACACCCATATTCACCTGGACAAGGCCTGCCTGCTCGGCCGCTGCGGGCACAACCATGGCAGCGTCGGTGAAGCTATTGCCGCGGTCGCCGCCATGAAGCGCAACTTCACGGTGGAAGACGTCTATGCCCGCGGCGCGCGGGTGATCGAACGCGCCATCGTGCATGGCACGACGCGGATGCGCACCCATGTGGAAATCGATCCACGCATCGGCTTGCGCGGCTTCGAGGCGGTGAAAGCGCTGAAACGCGACTATGCCTGGGCGATCGATCTCTCGATCTGCGTGTTCCCGCAGGAAGGCCTGACCAACGATCCCGGCGCCGAGGAATTGTTGATCGCGGCGCTGCGCGATGGCGGCGAGGCGATCGGCGGCTGTCCCTATATGGACACCGACCCGAACGCGCATCTCGAAAAGGTATTCGACCTGGCGCAGCAGTTCGACATCGATGTCGACCTGCATCTCGATTTCGATCTCGATCCGTCGTGGTGGCATCTCGAAGAAGTCTGCCGGCAGACCGAGCGGCGCAACTATCAGGGCCGCGTCGCGATCGGCCACGCCACCAAATTGTCGGCGCTGCCGCCGGACCGGCTGAAGGCGGCGGCGGCGCGGCTGGCCAAATCCGGCGTCGCGGTGACTGTGCTACCCGCGACCGATCTGTACCTGATGGGCCGTGATGCCGCGCACAATGTGCCGCGCGGACTGACAGTGGCGCACAAGCTGGTCGAGGACGGCGTTGTCTGTTCGGTCGCGACCAACAACGTGCTCAATCCGTTCACGCCGTTCGGCGACGCCTCGCTGCTGCGGATGGCGAACTTTTACGCCAATGTCGCGCATGCCGGGATCAGCGAGTTTGACGCCTGCCTCGATCTCGTCACGGAACTGCCGGCACGGCTGATGAACCTGCGGAACTATGGCATCGCGCCGGGCAACCCGGCGGACCTGATCGTCCTCGATACCGACAGCGGGACCAATGCGATTGCGGAATTGCCCGACGTGCTGATGGGATTCAAGAACGGGCGGCAGGTGTTCGAGCGGCGGAAGGCGACGCTGTTTCGGCCGGAGGCGTAGAAGTCTCCGTCATGCCCGGGCAGAAGCGCGAAGCGCGTCTTCGCACTAGATGTCCGGGCATCCACGTTCTTGTTCGACACAAGCAAGAAAGACGTGGATGGCTGGGTCATAGGCGAGCGGAAGCGACGCCGTCCTTCAGACGGCTGTGCCCGGCCATGACGAAAGTGGAGACCACGCTTCGTGAGTCTCGAACCATGCAGGCCATGCTCTGCCTCATGCGCTGCCCTGCAATTGACACCCCACCGATCCGTTGTTGTTATCGGACCAACCACAACAACAAGCCCCGGGGCAGGAAATCATGAAAAAGGCCACGACCGTGCGCAGCGTCGAAACGCTTGCCTGCGACGCCGGATGGCGGAACTACCACTTCGTCAAGATCACGACCGAGGACGGCATCGTCGGCTGGAGCGAGTATGACGAAGGCTTCGGCGCGCCCGGCGTGACCACGGCGATCGAGCGGCTTGGCGCGCGCGTGGTCGGCAAGAATGCGTTTCAGCATGAGCGGATCTACGTGGAGCTGTTTGCGGCGACGCGGCCGGCCGCGGGCGGCGTGGTGGCGCTGGCGTTAGGGGCGATCGAGAACGCGCTGCTCGACGTCAAGGCCAAGGCGCTGGGCGTGCCCTGCTACGAACTGCTCGGCGGCAAGATCCGCGACCGCATCCGGGTCTACTGGTCGCATTGCGCGACCTGGCGCATCAACCATCCCGACTGGTTCAAGCCGGCGATTACCGATCTCGACGGCGTCAAATCGATCGGCCGCGAGGTGCGCGAAAAAGGTTTTACGGCGATGAAGACCAACATCTTCGTCTACACCGACGGCAAGCCGCAGGGCTGGCGGCCCGGCTTCGGCTCGCCGTTCGAACCCGAGCTCAATGTCGACCGCACCGTGTTGCGCAATCTCTGCACGCACCTGGAAGCGATCCGCGACGGCGCCGGTCCCGATGTCGATCTGCTGCTCGACCTCAACTTCAATGCCAAGACCGAGGGCTACCTGAAGATTTTGCGCGCCATCAAGGACATGGATCTGTTCTGGGTGGAGATCGACACCTTCAACCCGCAGGCGCTGGGCTATATCCGCCGCCAGAGCCCGCACCCGATCTCATCCTGCGAAACGCTGCTGGGCCTGCGCGAGTTCCTGCCCTACTTCAACGAACAGGCGATGGACGTCGCCATCGTCGACACGCCATGGAACGGCGTGTGGCAATCGATGAAGATTGCCGCTGCCGCCGAACATTTCGAGGTCAACGTGGCCCCGCACAATTTCTACGGCCATCTCTGTACCATGATGAACGCGCATTTCTCGGCGGCTGTGCCAAATCTGCGCATCATGGAGACCGATATCGATCGCCTCGCCTGGGACCATGAGCTGTTCACGCACGTGCCCGAGATCGTCGACGGTCACCTGGTGATGCCGGACCGCCCGGGCTGGGGCATCGAGCCCAACGAAGAGGGCCTGCGCGCGCATCCGCCGAAGAGCAAGGGCGGGCTGCTGAATTACGGGCAGAAGAAGTAGGCGGCGAGATTTGCCAGCGCTCTCACGGTCGTCATGCCCGGGCTTGACCCGGGCATCCATGCCTTCTCGATCTATCGGCAAGCCAGACGTGGATGGCCGGGTCAAGCCCGGCCATGACGGAGAGACTTCGTAGGGTAGGCAAAGCGAAGCGTGCCCACCATTCAGTTTGCGCAATCGGAGAGATGGTGGGCACGCTACGCTTTGCCCACCCTACACTCACTTATCTCCCGGCGCGCCCAGAAACGCGCTTTCGATCACATCGCCGATCGGCTGCCAGGAGTTGCCGTCGAACTGCACCAGCCGCATCTGTTCGATTGGATGGAAGTCGGTCGGCCCGGTGTTTATCGTTATTCCCGGCAAGGCGACCGTGCTCTGGTAGTTTCGCAGCGACGCCGCCTGCCGCATGATGTTTTCGCGCGACAGGTCATCGCCGCACTGGGTCAATACCCGAGCCAGAGTCTCAGCGGCCGCGTAGCCGAAGATGGCGTTGCCATCCTCCTTGTCACCATCGGGATAATACTTGTCCATGAACGCCAGCCACTCCTTGATGGCAGAATCATCTTTCCAGGTGGTGTCGCTGGCATCCTTCAGGAACGAGGTGGAGATCACGCCGACGGAATTCTGCAGCCCCGCCGGCCTCAGCGCGTTCGCGATCGACGCTGCCGCGTTGACCAGCACGAGCTGCGGATGCCAGCCCAATTCGGCCGCCCTGCGGATCGCGCGCGCCGAGATCGGCGGCGCGCAATTGAGTACCAGCACCTCGGCGCCGGAGTTCTTCAGGATTTCAACCTGGGTATCGATCGACATATCCGCTTCGATGGCGATGTCGGCCACGATCATGTTGGCGGTGAAGCCAAGCCCCTCCTGCAATCCTCGGAACAGATCGCGGCCGAACTGATCGTTCTGCCAGAGCACGGCGATCTTCCGGCTCGGATAGGCGGCCTGGATGTAATTGGCGTAGATCCGGCCCTCGGCCCGGAACGTCGGCTGCCATCCCATCGTCCACGGAAATCGCTTCGGATGCGCCCACTCCTCATCGCCGGAGGCGACAAAGAGCTGCGGAATGTTTCTCTCATTGAGATAGGTTCGCGTCGCCAGATTGCTCGGCGTGCCGAACGAACCGAACATCAGGTGCACACGCTCCTGCTCGACCAGCTCATGGGTCTGCTCGACCGCGGTTCTCGGATTTGAGCTGTCGTCACGCGAGATGAACTTGATCTTGCGCCCGTTGATGCCGCCGCGCTCATTGATCATGTCGAAATAGGCGGCTTCCGCCCGGCCGATCGAAGCGAACGCGGCCAGCGGCCCGGTATAGGGCATGATGTTGCCGATGCGGATTTCGGTGTCGGTGACGCCGGCAGCCCGGGCCGGCTGCAGGGCGGCCAACAACAATGCGGCGAAGAAGGTTGGTAGCAGCCATTTTATTCTTGTTCTCATCGACGCGGCCTCGAACGCCAAGCTCGCGGGAGCTTGTGACGCCACCCAGCGATCACGATGATAGCGCCGAAAGCGGGGCCATTGAAAATGAAATGTTGGCCCGCGATCAGCGCAACAAAATATCCAGCCATCCCAACGGATTGACCGTGACGCGGTCGCTGGTGTCGACCAGCACGGTCGTGGTCTCGGCTTCGATGATGGCCGGACCGGTCAGGGTATGGCCCGGCCGCAGTTCATCGAGTGCGTAGACCGGCACTTCGCGCCAGCCGCCGAAGAAGGCTTGGCGTTTGCCGCGTGGCGAACAGGCGTTGGATGCCGCGGCCTCCCGCGCGCCCTCATCCAGCCGCGCGACTTCGCCGACCGCGGCGACGCGGGCGTTGACGAAGACGACTTCCTGGCCGCCCGAGGCGTAGGTGTACAGTTCCTCGTGCCTGACGTGAAAGCGATCCTCGATCCGCTCGACGAGATCGGCGCCGCTCCAGTCGAGGCCGTCGAGCGAGACGTCAATCTCAAATATCTGCTCGCCGTAGCGCATCTCGGCGGAGCGTTCGATCGCAATCGGCCCATCGAACCAGGAGCGCAGCCGGCCAGCGGCCTGCTGTTCCAGCCCGGCGAACAGCTCGTGCACTTCATCGGCGGTGATGCGCGCGCCGGCGCCGTAATGCGTGCGGCTGACTTCGTAGCGGAGATCGCTGGTCAGCATGCCCCAGGCCGACAGCACGGAAGCCACCGTCGGCACGATGATGCGCTTGATCTCGAGTTCACGCGCTACTTCCGCCGCGTGCAGGCCGGCCGCGCCGCCGAAACTCAGGAGCGCGAAGCGTCTCGGATCGACGCCGCGACGCAGCGTCATCAGGCGGATACCGTCGGCCATGTTCAAATTGATCATGCGGTAGATGCCGGCGGCGGCCTCGATGCGCGACAGCTCCATCGCGGCAGCGATGCGATCGACCGCCGCTTCCGACGCTGCGCGGTCGAGCGGGCGTTTGCCCCCCATGAAGGCTGAGGCATCGAGATAGCCGAGTACGACATTGGCGTCGGTAACCGTCGCGGCCTCGCCGCCATTGCCGTAGCAGGCCGGGCCCGGCACCGAGCCCGCGCTCTCCGGCCCGACTCTCAGCGTGCGGCTGCCATCGACGCTGGCGATCGAGCCGCCGCCCGCCGCGATGCTGGCAATGTCGAGGCTGCGCAGCGCGATGCGCTGGCCGGCCAGCATGCCGTCGGCGGATAGCGACGCCTGCCCGCCGGAGATCAGCGAGATGTCGGTCGAGGTGCCGCCCATGTCGAACGGCACCAGATCGGGAATGCCGACCAGATCAGAACAGCGCCGCCCGCCGGACATGCCGCCCGCGGGTCCCGACAGCACGGTGCCCGCCGCAAGCCGCGAGGCTTCTTCAACGGGCGCCATGCCGCCATGCGAGAGCACGACAAAGAGGCTGCCCTTGAAGCCGGCCTCGCCGAGCCGCGTTTCGAGATTGGTCAGATAGCGCCGTACGATCGGCTCGACATAGGCGTTCACGATCGTGGTCGAGACGCGCTCATACTCCTTGATCTGCGGCAGCACGTCGCTGGAGCGGGAGATGCTGATGCCAGGCAGCGCCTGCTTCAGCCGCTCGACGGCGGCGAGTTCGTGAACGGGATTGAGATAGGAATGCAGAAAGCACACCGCGACCGAGGTTGCGCCTGATCGCTTGATCCCGGCTATGGCGTCGTCGAGCGATGTCGCCTCGAGCGGAATCAGAATCTCGCCGTTGGCCTTGAGCCGCTCTTTCACACCGAAGCGCAGATCGCGCGGCACCAGCGGCGCCGGCGGCGGCGAGCGCAGGTCGTAGCGGTCCGGCTTCAGGCCCTCGCGCATCTCGACGACGTCGCGATGGCCTTCAGTGGTGATAAGCGCGACCTTGGCGCCCTTGCGCTCCAGCAGCGCATTGGTCGCAACCGTCGTGCCGTGCACGAGACGATCGGTCGCGGCGAGCATTTGCGCGCGCGTGACGTTCAGCCGCCGCGCCAGTTCTTCGAGCCCCGCCATCACGCCGATCGATTGATCCGCCGGAGTAGATGGGGATTTTGCAAACACGGTTCGCCCACTCTCGTCGGTAGCCACGAGATCGGTGTAGGTCCCGCCGACGTCAACGCCTATCCTGAACATGATTAGCTACGCTGCTCCGCCGGGACTTCCGTCATGCCCTGCTCGCGGTCGCGACGGCGGGCTTCTTCCAATCGCTTGGCGGGCGGCCCCCAGCCGCCGCCGCCGGAGGATCGTATCTCAAGGCAATCGCCGGGGTGCAACTCGATGCCGACCTCCTTGGTGCGCAGTACGCGCGGCTCGCGGCCTTCGGACAAGAGACGATATTGGTGCGGCTTACCATCCTCGCCGCCGAGCATACCGCAGGGACCGTGGCGCGCGCCGTCGCCGGCAGTGTTGCCCTTTGCGGGCTTTGCCGTCTCCAGCACCAGATCGAGCGACACGCCGAGACCGCCGCGATGCTGGCCGTCGCCGCCCGAGCCGGGGCGGAATTCATGCGTGCGGAAATGCAGGGGAAAGCGCACCTCGGCAACTTCGAGACTGCCGAATTTGAGCCCGCCAACCGAGTGCCACTCGCCGATCGACGACCAGCCGTCGCCGCCCGACGACGCGCCGCCGCCGGGCCGCGCCTGAAACAGGTGCCAGATGAAATTCTTTCCGGTGCGCGGGTCCTCGCCCTGGATCGCAATCCGGAATCTGCGGCTCCAGCCGGCCATTGCGCGTTCCGGGCAGGATGCCGATAGCGCCTTGACGATCGCCTCGACGATTTCATTGGAGGGGTGGCTGGTGCACAGCGTCACCGGCCGGCCGGGATCGGCCCACACCACCGTGCCCTGCTTTGCGATCACCTTCAGCGGCCGCAGCGCGCCGGTGTTTTTGGGAATCTCGGCGTCGATCAGATAGGCGAATGCCATCGCGACGGCGGCCTGCATGTTGGCATGGGAGGAGTTCACAAAGCTGGTCGATTGCGGATCGGAATCGGAGAGATCGACCTCGACGTCGCTGCCCTTCTTGGTCACCTTCGCGGCAATGCGGATGTCGGTGCGGCCATGGCCGTCGTCATCGAGAAATGCCTCGCCGTGGAATACGCCGTCCTTCCACGTCGAAACCACCGCTCTCGTCTGCTGCTCCGTTGCATCGAGGATCGCCTCGACGGCGGCTTCGACCACCGGTGCCCCGAACTCCGAAAACAAACGCGACAGCCGCCGCTCGCCGAGATGCGCCGCGCCCAGCATTGCGGCAAGGTCGCCGCGGAATTCGCGGGGGTTGCGAATGTTCAACGCCAGCAAATCGAGTAGATCGTCGCGCAGTTTGCCAGCCTCATAGAGCTTGATCGGCGGGACGCGCAGGCCTTCCTGATAGATCTCAGTGGCAGCAGGATTGTAGGCGCCATGGGTTGCGCCGCCGATATCGCTCTGATGCGCGCGGACGATGGTCCAGAGCAGACGCTTGCCGTCGGCGAAGACCGGGACGAAGGCGGTGAGATCGGGCAGATGGCTGCCGCCATAATAGGGATCGTTGAGCAGGATGACGTCGCCCTGCTGCACATCCTTGAACCGTTCCTCGACCGCGAGCGTCGCCCAGGGCAGCGCGCCGACATGGACCGGCAGGTGGTCGGCCTGCGCGATCAGCCGTGCGCTCGTGTCGCAGATCGCCAGCGAAAAGTCGCGGCTGGAATTGAGGATCTGTGAATAAGAGGTGCGAAGCATGGCCTCGCCCATCTCCTTCACGATCGAACTGAGCCGGTGCTGGACGACGGAGCGCGTGATAGGATCGATCTTAGCGGACATTCGTAGACGTCTATTCGTAGGATGGGTTGAGCCCTTGCGAAACCCTCACTAACACGGGCGGTGCATGATGTCTGCACATGATGGGTATCGCTTCGCTCCACCCATCCTACAGCTTGATGGTCACAACGTCCTTGCGACTTCTTCGAGCGCGCCCGACGCCGCGTCGATGATGGCATGGATATCGGCATCCGTCATCGGGGTCGACAACGCCATCAAGCCATTGCCCGCGGACAGCACGCCGCGATTGATAAATGCGCGGAAGAATACTGTCTGGCGCCGCGCCTCCTCCTCGCTCAGGTAGGCTGAGCGATAGTCGCGGACTGGCCGGTCGGTGAAGTGAATCTTGAGCAAGGAGCCGAGTCCGACCGTGCCGCCGGGCACACCGTGGCGCCTGAATGCGGCGTCGATGCCGGAGCGAACCGCCTCACCCATCGCATCGAGCCGCGCGAATGCGGCATCATCGAGCAGTTCCATCGCAGCGATCCCGGCGCGCATCGTCACCGGATTGGCGGAGAACGTGCCGCCATGCGGCAGCGCCGGCTTGCCTGCGCGCGGATCGAATACCGCCATGACATCCCTGCGGCCGCCGATCGCGCCGACCGGAAAACCGCCGCCGATGATCTTTCCCAGCGTGGTGAGATCTGGGTCGATGTTCCAGATACCCTGCGCACCGTGATAGCCGAGGCGGAACGTGATAACTTCGTCGAAGATCAGCAGCGCGCCGACCTCGCGCGTCACTTTGCGCAGCGCCTCCAGATAGGCCCGGTCAGCCGGCGCCAGACCGGCACGATTAGGCATGGGATCGACCAGCACACAGGCGAGTTCGCGGCCATGCTCGCGGATCAGGCTGACCGCCGCTTCGGTGTCGTTGAAGGGAATGGTGACGACATCGGCCAACACATTGTCGGGCGTGCCTTTGGCATAGGCGACCGAGACCGGCGCGTTGCGGCCCCAGGCTTCCGGTGTCGGATCTAGGCTCACCTCGGCGTAGTCATAGGAGCCGTGATAGGCACCTTCGCATTTGGCGATTTTTGGCCGGCCAGTATGCGCGCGCGCCGCCTTCAGCGCCATCATCACGGCCTCGGTGCCGGAATTGGCAAACCGCACCTGATCGACGGACGGCAATCGCGACGCCAAGAGTTCAGCGAGATCGACCTCGGACGCGGTCGGCAGGCCGAATGCCGAGCCGAGCGCGAGCTGCGCGGTTGCCGCCTTCACCAGCGCGGGATGCGCGTGGCCGTGAATCTGCGAGGTGAAATTGTTGATGCAGTCGATATAGACGTTGTCGTCGAGATCCCAGACCCGGCAGCCCTCCCCGCGCGCGGCATAGATCGGATAGGGCTTCATGAACACGGTCGTTCGCGTGTTGCCGCCGGGCAGGCTCGCCAGCGCGCGGTCGTACATTTTCTGCGATGACGAGTCAGGATCCGGGTACATGTGCCATTTCCCAAAGGGGTCAGGTGTACATCAAAAACACAATCGTCCCGATGATCAAGGTCGCGGCCATGAATAGCAGCACTGCGGGAAGGCCGAAGATCGTCGCCACCACGCCGGTGGCCGATTGCATCAGTGCGGCGCCGAGGAAGAACGCGAGGTTGATGGCTGAGAGCGCCTTGCCGGCGTTCTGCGCCCCCGCCATTTGCCGTGTCATGCCGAACAGCAGCGGCTGCGTCGATATCGCGATGCCCATCAGGACTAACAGCACGCCGTCGATTGGCGCCGGCACGGCCTTCAATCCGAGCAGTTCCGACAGCGGATAATGCGGCGCGCCAGCCGCCATCAGTGCCAGCAACAACGCGGCAAGGGAATGCGTGGCGGCGAGCATCTCGCGGCGATGGCCGATACTGCGATCGACAATCCCCATCAGCACGGGACCGGCGATCAGCGCCAGCGTGAACAGGCCGAGCGCGTTGCCGGCCTCGATGCGGCCGAGCGCCTTGATCTCCATCAGCCACGGCCCGCCCCACAATCCCCGCAACACCAGCGAAGCCGCCAGCGAGACCAGCGCCAACCCGATCAGACCCCGCAACGGCCGCGACAGCCCGATGCGCAGCACTTCGGCCATCTGCGACAACGGCGAGGATGGATCGGCATGCGCGGCCGGGTGTTTCGGCACCAGCGCGAACACCGCGAGCGCCACGGCGGCGCCGAAGCCGGCGGAAATCCAGAATCCCATCCGCCAGCCAAAGTGCTCGACGACGAAAGCCAGCGGGCTCGCCGACAGCAGCATGCCGATATTGCCGATCGAGAGGATGATGCCGGACCACAGGCCGAAGCGCGCCGCCGACATCTGCTTCGCCGCCAGTGTCATCGGGCACATCAGCATGCCCGAGGTGGCGACGCCGAGCAGGAACTGGCCAACCAAAAAGCTCTCCGGCCCCGTTGCCAGTCCCGAGGCCAGCGCGCCGATGATGGTTCCCACGAGCAGGCTCAAGGAAACCGGGCGGACGCCGAAGCGATCCATCGCGGCGCCGACCGGGATCTGCGAGGCCGCGAAGGCGAAATGATAGATCGAGGTGAGGCTCGCCAGCGTCTGCGGCGAGGTTCTGAAATCGGCCGCCATCACGTCGAGGCTGACGGCCGGAATGGTCCGCAGCAGCGTCGACAGCATGTGACCACAGGCCAGCGCCAGCAGCGCAAAAACCAGGGCGCGGAAGTTGCCATCCGCGCTATCGGCCTTGCCGTCCATGAACCGTCTCGCCCCAAAACTGTCTGGGGGCGAGGTATCACCAATAGGATGGGAACGCGAATCCGCCCACCTTGCGGCGATCAGTTCCTATGGAACACCAGCGTCCGCAACTCGATGCTCTCGCGCGGCGGCGCATCGGCAGGCGTGGTTGGATCGATGAAGGCGGTGTGCGGCCCGAACCGCGTGCGGCCGTCGGTTGCGGAATCGTAGCACTTCAACAGCAATGCCTCGTCGGTCCGCATTTCCGGGATGTAGTACCAGCGGTGGTTCGGATTGTATTTCACCGAATAGGTTTCGCCGCTGCGGTTCGGATAGATCAGATCGGAGGCAATGAGATCGCCCGCCTCGACGGTCTGGCCGTCGCACATCGCCAGCGGCGCGTCGCGCAGCGGTCCCCGGATCGGCCGCCACACATTGATGACCTGCACGCGTCCCTTCAGGAGTTCGTCGGCCTCCTCGGGCAGATGTTCGCGAACGCGGTTGGCGCCTGATTTATCGGTCTGGTCGACATGGACCCGCGTGGCCGGCTGACGCGGCCCGGCGCCCCTGATGTCGGCGGCGCCCTCGACGCGCTTGCGAACGGTGTGGTCGAAAATGAAGACGCGGTCGGCCTTCAGCGTCGCCTTCAGGAAAGCTTCGACCGCCGGATAGTAGACGCCTCTCACTTCCTTATCGTCGTAAAAGTCCTTGACGATGGTGGGATGGCGGACCAGCGAAAAGCCTTCGCGGTCCAGCGATAGATTTGCGGCGATCAGGCGCGCGTCGAAGATCGGAACGTTGTGGGGCTCGGGCAGCGCGGTGGATTTGGGTTCGCCCGGCGGCGGATCGAAGGCGTAGGTGCGAGGCTTTCCCACGACGGGCGCGAGATAGTTCAGTTCGGCGGTGACGAAGGGAAGCGATTCAAGTTTGGCTTGCTGCAGGCCCATGGTGTTCTCCTGGACTCCATTGTTGTTCTGTTAGATTTTGGACCGGCCGCCGAACCCGACAAGGCGCTTTCGAAAATAGCAAATTTGCCATTGCGAGCGGCGGCAAACAGGGAAAATCCTTTTCGAAGATGCCTGTTGAACCGCACGGTATTTCCGGCGCTCACGCGTTCGTCATTATGTGAGAGCGCGTTGACGCGGCGACGAGGCACGGCAACAATAAGTTCACTCGACCAGTTCCCGCTCAATTCACAGGCAGAACCACATGCAAGTCACGATCAAGGACAGAGTCGCCGTCGTTACCGGTGGCAGCAAGGGCATCGGCCTCGCGGTCGCAAGGCAATTCGCCGCCTCCGGCGCCAAGGTTGCGATCCTCGCGCGCGGCGCGGCCGACCTGAAAGCGGCGCGGGAGTTGCTCGCCAAGGACGGGATCGCGGTGCGCGACTATGTCTGCGATGTCTCGAGGGCGGCTGACATTGCGAAGGCGCACGAAAAGATTGTCGGCGATCTCGGCCCGGTCGACATCCTCGTCAACAATGCCGGCACCGCGCGGACAATGGCGTTCGAGAACATTTCCGACGAGGCGTGGCAGGAAGACCTCGACCTCAAACTATTCGCCGCGATCCGTTTCAGCCGGCTGGTCTGGCCTGGCATGAAGGCGCGCAAATGGGGCCGCATCATCAACGTGCTCAATACCTACGCCAAGGCGCCGGCGGCGTCCTCGGCCCCCACCTCGGTATCGCGGGCGGCCGGCATGGCGCTGACCAAGGTGATGGCAAGCGAAGGCGGCGAGCACAACATTCTGGTAAACGCCATGCTGGTCGGCCTGATCATGAGCGATCAATGGGTGAAGCGGCACGCGGCGCAGGCGCCGGGTACGGATTTCGAGGTGTTTGCGAAAAACCTCGCCAAGGGCACCCCGCTGGGGCGCATCGGCACGGCGGAGGAATTTGCGAACCTCGCCTGCTTCCTCGCGTCCGAGCAGGGATCGTTCATCACCGGCACCGCCATCAATGTCGATGGCGGCCGGTCGCCGGTGGTGTAGCGCATCTGGCGCGAAGGGCGCGGCACACTCAGATCACCTCGCCCCGCCTGCGGGGAGTGGTCGAAATTCAAGCACAGCTTGAATTTCGGGTGAGGGGACTCTCCACGAACACCTCTTTCAAAGAGTTTGCGGAGGCCGCCCCTCACCCCAACCCTCCCCCCGGTGAAGAACGGGGAGAGGGAGAGATTCTTAGACCGCGTCCTTGGCAGCCTTGACCGGGCGGGCCCGGACGATCTTGCGGGCCGGCTTGGCCTTGAACATCATTTCCTCGCCCGTGAAGGGGTTGGTGCCCTTCCGAGCCTTGGTCGCGGGCTTCTTGACCACGACGAACTTCGCGAAGCCAGGAACGAGGAATAGCCCGTTCTTCTTGAGCTCCTTGTGACCGACGTCAACGAGCGTGTCCATCACGTTCTTGACCTCTTTCTTCGAAAGTTCGGTGGTGGTCGCGATCTTCTCGATCAGCTGCGACTTAGACATTTGGGTGGCCATGGTTGCTCCATTGATTCTGGCACAGGCGACGATATGGCGAAAAACGCCTAGAAAATAGGGCTTTCGACAATCTGCACAACTATCTCGCTAGTCGAGTTGCAGTGATTCGTCCAATTTTTCCGGGTTTTTTTAACATCGGAAGCCTCCGGAGCCTATTTTTAGGGGGATTCTGCGCTCTCTGAGGTCCCGTTTCAGGACAATCCCGGGCTGCTCTCCCCTTTCCACCTCTATCGGAGCGAGCCGCGATTTGCCTTCTGGCAGGACAAAATGCGCAGACTGATCGGCCGGTAAGCACCTTGTTTTCAGGAAGGATTTTCCGCCCTGCGCGTTGATTTGAAAATGACTCGCGTTGGCGTTCCATCGTAAAATCGCCCCCTAAGGCGGACGCCTGAACGGTTCGCCATCAATATCACCTTCGGAGACTTCGCATGGATTTGACGCGCCTTGAGATCAATCGCCGCACCGCGCTGCTGACGTCGGCGGCCATCGCGGCCAACGTCATTAATCCGATGCGGGCCTTCGCCCAGGAAGCGCCGCGCAAAGGCGGCGTGTTCAACGTCCATTACGCCGCCGAGCAGCGCCAGCTCAACCCGAGCATCCAGGCTTCCACCGGCGTCTACATCATCAGCGGCAAGATCCAGGAAAACCTCGTCGATCTCGATGCCAGCGGCCAGCCGGTCGGCGTGCTCGCCGAGAGCTGGGAAGCGGCCCCCGACGGCAAGACCGTGTCGTTCAAGCTACGCAAGGGCATCACCTGGCACGACGGCAAGCCGTTCACCTCGGCCGACGTCGAATTCACCGCCATGAACATGTGGAAGAAGATCCTCAATTACGGATCGACGCTGCAGCTGTTCCTGACCGCGGTCGAAACGCCTGATCCGCACACCGCAATCTTTAAATACGAGCGGCCGATGCCGCTGAACCTGCTGCTGCGCGCCCTGCCCGACCTCGGCTATGTCTCGGCCAAGCACCTCTATGAGAGTGGCGATATCAGGCAGAACCCGACCAATCTTGCGCCTGTCGGCACCGGGCCGTTCAAGTTCGTCAAATATGAGCGCGGGCAATACATCATCGCCGACCGCAACGAGAATTACTGGCGGCCCAACGCGCCCTACCTCGATCGCATCGTGTGGAAGGTGATCACCGATCGCGCAGCGGCGGCGGCGCAAATGGAAGCCGGCGAACTTCACTACGCGCCATTCTCGAGCCTTACGCTCTCGGATCTCGCTCGCCTCGGCAAGGACAAGCGCTTCATCGTCTCCACCAAGGGCAATGAAGGCAACGCGCGGACCAACACGCTGGAGTTCAACTTCCGCCGCAAGGAGCTGTCCGACATCAAGGTTCGCCGCGCCATCGCCCATGCGATCAATGTGCCGTTCTTCATCGAGAATTTTCTCGGCGACTTCGCCAAGCTCGGCACCGGGCCGATCCCCTCGACCTCGACCGACTTCTATCCGGGAGCGAACACGCCGCAATATCCGTACGACAAGGCCAAGGCCGCCGCGCTGCTGGACGAAGCCGGCTTCAAGGCGGCACGTGGCGGCACGCGCTTCTCGCTCAGGCTGCTGCCCGCCCCATGGGGCGAGGACATCTCGCTGTGGTCGACCTTCATCCAGCAATCGCTGGGCGAGATCGGCATTCCCGTCGAGATCGTGCGCAACGATGGCGGCGGCTTCCTCAAGCAGGTCTATGACGAGCACGCCTTCGACATCGCCACCGGCTGGCACCAGTACCGCAACGACCCCGCGGTCTCGACCACGGTCTGGTATCGCTCCGGCCAGCCCAAGGGCGCGCCGTGGACCAACCAGTGGGGCTGGGAAGACAAGAACGTCGACAAGACCATCGACGACGCTGCGACTGAAGTCGATCCAGCCAAGCGCAAGGCGCTCTATGCCCAGTTCGTCACGGAGGTGAATACCGAGCTGCCGGTCTGGATGCCGATCGAGCAGATTTTCCTCACCACGATCACGGCAAAGGCGCGCAACCACTCCAACACCCCGCGCTGGGGTTCGACGAGCTGGCACGATCTTTGGCTTTCCGCATGACCTTATCTCCGCCAGAATAGGCGTATGCGTATCCTGACCCTTGCGGGGCGGCGGCTCGCCGCCTCGATCCCGACCCTTGTCCTGATCCTGATCGGCGTGTTCCTGCTGCTGCAGTTCGCGCCGGGCGACACCGTCGACGCCATGATGGCGCAGATGGGCGGCGGCGATGCCGCGACCGCCAGGGATCTGCGCAAGTTCTACGGCCTCGATCTCTCGATCCCGGCCCAGCTCGGCAATTATCTGTGGCGGCTGGTGCGGCTCGATCTCGGCTTTTCCTCGATCTACGGCAAACCGGTGGCGTCCGTGATTATCGAGCGGCTGCCGCCGACGATTCTTCTGATGACCGCGTCGCTGTCGTTCGCGTTCTTCTTCGGGCTGGTGTTCGGCGTCATCGCCGCCCGCGGCGTCAACCGCTGGCCGGACACGCTGATCTCGACGCTCGGCCTGATCTTCTATGCGACGCCCTCGTTCTGGTTCGGGCTGATGGCGATCGTGGTGTTTTCGGTCTACCTGCAATGGCTGCCGCCCGGCGGTTTCGAGGATATCGGAACGATGCGGACCGGCATCTGGCGCGTGCTCGATATCGCCAGCCATCTAGTGCTGCCGACGCTGACGCTTGGGCTGATCTTCCTGGCGATCTATTTGCGCATCATGCGCGCCTCGATGCTGGAGGTGCTCAACCTCGACTACGTCCGCACGGCGCGCGCCAAAGGCCTCGACGAGACGCGGGTGGTGACGCGGCACGTGCTGCGCAATGCGCTGTTGCCGATGGTGACGCTGATCGGCCTGCAGGCCGGGACCATGCTGGGCGGCTCGGTAGTGGTCGAAAGCGTGTTCTCGCTGCCGGGGCTCGGGCGGCTCGCCTATGAATCGGTGGTGCAACGCGACCTCAACACGCTGCTCGGCATCGTGTTCGTCTCGGCGCTGCTCGTCATATCAGTGAATTTCATCGTCGATCTCATCTATGCGCGGCTCGATCCGCGCATTACGGCTGAGGGCTAGCGCGATGGATGCGGTCAAGCGCTATTTCCGAAGCCCCGCCGCCGTCGCCGGCCTGATCCTGCTCGTGATCGTGATCGCGATGGCAATCTCGGCCGGCTGGTTCTATCCGCGTGATCCGCTGGCGCTCGCCGGCCGTCCGCTGGTGTGGCCGTTCTCCAACCCGCGCTTCCTGCTCGGCACCGACAATTCCGGCCGCGATATCGCCGCCCAAATTTTCTACGGCGCGCGGATATCGCTTCTGATCGGCGGCGTCGCTACGGCCATCGCGATCCTGATCGGTATCCTCGTCGGCGCCTTCGCCGGCTATTATGGCGGCTGGGTCGACAATGTGCTGATGCGGATCACCGAGGCGTTCCAGACGCTGCCGAACTTCGTGCTGCTCTTGGTGCTGGTCGCGGTGTTCGGCTCGACGCTGACCACCGTCACCATCGCGGTCGGCGTGGTGTCGTGGCCGGCGCCGGCGCGGCTGACCCGCGCCGAGTTCCTGTCCTTGCGCAGCCGCGAGTTCGTCCAGGCCGGCCGGACGCTCGGCATGAAGAACATCCAGCTCATTTTCCGGGAGATCCTGCCCAATGCGCTGCCGCCGGTCATCGTCTATGCCAGCGTGGTGATGGCGGTCGCAATCCTGCTGGAGAGCGCGCTCGCCTTCCTGCGGCTATCCGACCCCAACGTGGCGTCGTGGGGCAACCTGATCGGCTTGGGGCGCGATGTACTTCGCGTGCAATGGTATGTCTCGGCAATCCCCGGGATTGCCATCCTCGTCACCGTGCTCGCGGTGTCGCTGGTCGGCCAGGGCCTCAACGACGCGCTCAATCCGAGGCTGAAGGGCCGATGAGCGAGCACGAGACCATCCTTTCGCTCGATCGCCTGAGCGTCCGCCTGCCCGGCGGCGCCGATAGAACACATGCGCTCAGGGACGTGTCGCTGGAAATCGCTTCCAACGAAATCCTCTGCGTGGTCGGCGAATCCGGTTCCGGCAAGTCGATGATGGCGAACGCCGTCATGCGGCTGTTGCCGAATGAGGTGACGATCGACGGAGGTCGGATCATGTTCGAGGGCCGCGACCTCTGCGCCGCGTCGATTGCGGAAATGCGCGAGGTGCGCGGCGACGGCATTGCCATGATCTTCCAGGAACCGATGACGGCGCTCAATCCGCTCCGCACCATCGGCGACCAGATCGCCGAGATGTTCTCGATCCACACCGATCTGTCGAAGGCAGAAATCAACACGCGGGTGCTGGCGCTGCTGGCGGACGTCCGCATTCCCGACCCCAAGATCGCCGCGAAAGCCTATCCGCATGAGCTCTCCGGCGGCCAACGCCAGCGCGCCATGATTGCGATGGCGCTGGCACTTGATCCAAAATTGCTGATCGCGGACGAGCCGACCACCGCGCTCGACGTCACGACGCAGGCGCAGATATTGAAACTGATCCGCGACCTGCAGCAGCGCCGCAAGACCGCGGTCATGTTCATCACCCATGATTTCGGCGTGGTTGCCGAGATCGCCGACCGCGTGGTGGTGATGCAGCATGGCGTCATCGTCGAACAGGGCACGGCTTCCGACGTGCTGCACCATCCGCAGCATGCCTACACAAAACAGCTCATCGCTGCCGTTCCGCCGCTGAAGGCGCCGCCACCGCGTGCGCTGGCGGCCGACAATATCCTGGCGATCACGGACGTATCCAAGACCTACCGCACGGGCGGCTTCTTGGGCCGTGGCGCGCGGGTGACGCCGGCCGTGAAGAACGTGTCGCTCGCCCTGCCCCGCGGCGCGACGCTCGGCATCGTCGGCGAATCCGGCTCGGGCAAATCGACGCTGGCGCGCTGCATCGTGCGGCTGATCGATCCCGATACCGGATCGATCGTGCTCGATGGCCACGACTGGGCGAAGATGTCGCGGGAAGAAGTTCGCCGCGAGACGCGCCATATCCAGATGGTGTTTCAGGACCCGTTCGCTTCGCTCAACCCGCGCCGCAAGGCCGCCGAGCTGGTGGCGCAAGGCCCGATCGTGCATGGCACGCCGCGGGCGGATGCGATTGCGCATGCGAAGGAGCTGTTCGCACTGGTCGGGCTCGATCCTTCTGCCGGCGACCGGTACCCGCATGAGTTTTCCGGCGGCCAGCGTCAGCGCATCGGCCTGGCGCGTGCGCTGGCGCTGAAGCCGGATGTGCTGGTCGCGGACGAACCGGTGTCGGCGCTGGATGTCTCCGTGCAGGCGCAGGTGTTGAAGCTGCTCGCGGAACTGCGCCAGCGGCTCGGGCTCTCGATCGTGTTCATCACCCACGATCTGCGCGTCGCCGCGCAAATCTGCGACCTCGTCGCCGTGATGAAGGATGGCGAGGTGGTGGAGCATGGGCTGGCGGCAGAGGTGTTCGGAAGTCCACGGCATCCGTACACGCAGGCGCTGCTCGACTCGATCCCAGGCGGGGAGTTTGCGCGGGAGCACGATACAGCGGCAGTGTAGCTTCATGACAGGGACGGCGGTGCGGCCTCTCTCCCTCTCCCCGCAAGAGCGGGGCGAGGGAGAAGTGGCGCCTCGCCTGCTCGGATCACGCCATCTCCCTTGCGTCGCGCCGGCGATACACCAGCAGCATCAGCGGCGCGAGCTTGCGCAGGACGCCGTGACCGACGATCGGCACCGGCTCGGTGAACGGCAGCGCCAGTTCGTGCTCCGGCACGCCGCGGGCGGCCTTTGCCAGTTCGTTGCCGAGCGGCATCGTCAGCGCCACCGCGCGGCCGTTGCAGCCGGTCCAGCCATAGGCATTGGGCCCGAGCTTGTGGATGCGCGGCAGAAAGTCCGTGGTCATGCCGACATAGCCGTTCCAGACATAATCGAACGAGACTTCGCCGATCTGCGGCCACAGCCGCTGCAAGCGCTCGGTAACGCGCGCCTTGATGCGCTCGACCTTGTTGCCGGGGCCGATTACCGCGCCCCCCGTGACGAGGCGGTTTCGCGCGTCATAGCGCGCGAAATAGAGTTCGCCATGGGTGTCCGACATCGCCTGCCGTGCCGGGATGATGGTCTTGCGGACATTGTCGGACAAAGGCTGCGTCGCCATCTGCCATGACAGGACCGGCATCACCTCGCGGGCAATCTCAGGCACCAGCGACTTCGAAAACTCGCCGCTATAGGCATTGGTCGCCACGACAAGCGCGCGGCCGGAAATCTCTCCCCTCGCCGTCTTGACCAGCCAGCGGTCGCCTCGGCGCTCAAAGCTCTCGGCCGGTGAGCGTGCGTAGATGCGCGCGCCCAACCCAAGCACGGCGCGCGCGAGGCCGCGGGCCAGCGCCAGCGGATTGATGTGGCCGCCGGTCTTGTTCCAGAAGCCGCCGAACCACGCATCGGAGCCCAGCATATCGCGCGTCTGCTCGCGCGACAGCAGCTCAACAGGTGCGCCGAATTTCGACCATTGGCGCACGCGCCGCTCCGCGATCTTGATGCGGCCTGGCGAATGCACGGGCTGAACCCATCCGGCCTGTTCCCCCTCGGCATCAATATTGTAGCGCCTAGTGACGTCGAAGAGATAGGAAGCACTGTCGCGCAGCATGCCGACAAAACGTTCTCCCGCCTCGCCGTGCTTCGCAACAATGTCCTCCGGATCGGGCCGCGACAGCGTCGGGATCACCTGCCCGTTGTTGCGCCCCGAAGCGCCCCACCCCGGCTCCGCGGCTTCGACGATGGCGACATCGACGCCGGCCTCGCGCAGATGCAACGTAGTGGAGAGGCCGGTGAAACCGCCGCCGATCACGATGACATCCGCCTGCTGCGTGCCGGTCAGTTCGGGCAATTCCGGCCCTGATGGCGTCACGGCCGCCCATAGCGAATTGGGCCAGCGGACGTTACTCGTATTCATCGGTATCCTTTCTTGCGGCGGCCTTTTCGTTCTGCTTAGTTTAGCTCCCCAACCGCATCCAGGGAAATAAAAGAGTGGCACTCAAAAACGTCATCGGAATCGATCACGCCGTGATCATGGTGAAAGATCTCGACAAAGCCGCCGAAAACTACAAGCGGCTCGGCTTCACCGTGTCGCCGCGCGGCACCCACAGCGCGCATATGGGATCGGGCAACTACACCATCATGTTCGATCCCGATTATATGGAATTGCTCGGCGTGCTGACGGCGACGGAACATAATGCTCCGGCGCGGGCCTATCTCGAAAAGAACGGCGAAGGCATCGAGCGCATTGCGTTCACGGCGGTGGATTCGGCCGAAGGCGCCGAGGAAATCCGCGCGCGCGGCTATCCGCCGGTCGGCCCCACCGATTTCGAGCGACCGGTGACGATGCCTGATGGAACGGTGTCCGCAGCAAAATTCCGGACGTTTCAGTGGCCGACGGCGGAAGCGCCGGGCGGCGTACGCATCTTCGCCTGCCAGCACAAGACCCGCGAGACGGTGTGGATTCCCGAACTGATGAAGCACGCCAATGGCGCCAAACGGCTGAAGCAGGTACTGATGGTCGCGCCCGAGCCGGCCACGGAGGCCGCGCATCTGTCAAAGATGATCGACCGCGAGACGCGCAACGAGACTGATGGCGCGGTCGCGGTGCCCTCAGGTGGCGACCGCGCGGATTTCGTGTTCCTGACGAAAGATCAACTCGGCAAGCGCTATCCCGGCGTGTCGCTGGCCGGCCTGCCCGAGCGCGGCGGCGCGGGGCTCGTGATCGCAGCCGATGTCGCGGCGACGGAGAAGGCGCTGGGTGCGACCGGTGTGAAGAGCGCCGGCGGCGTTGTGGTGCCGCCGGCTGCAGGCAACGGCACGCTGCTGGCGTTTGTGGCGTAGCCAAGCGCATCGATCGCGCCGCACCGGTTCAGGGGCTGGAAATCCGGACGATGGCGAAGGGCAAGATGACAACGGAAGGTGACGCGGCGGCCGCCCGCCGCGGCCGCCCCCGTTCTGCCGAAACGACAAACGCAATCCTGCAAAGCGCCTATACGCTGATGGCGAGCACAGGTCTTGCCGCCACCAGCATCGACGCGATTGCGCGGCACTCGAACGTTTCGAAGATGACCATCTATAAATGGTGGCCGTCGCGCGAGGCACTTCTGATCGACGCATTTCTGAATCAGGCGTCGATGATGCTGCCGATCTCAGGCACCGGTCAGCCGGCGGCCCGCTTTAGACGCCACGCCGCCGCCTATGCCGAAGCGCTGCAGGGCGAGTTCGGCAAGGTGCAACTCGCGGTGATCTCGGAATGCATCTCCAGGACCGGATCAGCGGAGATCTTCTACGAGCGTTATCTCGACCATCGCCGGACTGCGCTGATCGAACTGATCGCGGCCGGCCAGCAGGACGGCAGCATCGGCGCAACAGGCGCGCCGGAAGACCTTTACGATGCGATCTACGGGAGCCTGTTCTACCGCTACATTTTCGGCATCAAGCCGATCTCGCCCGCGCAGGCTCGCAACCTCGTCGATACCCTCCTGATGATCAGAGATCGCCAGGGCGGCTTGCCGGACTGACGCGAGCCTGGCGGAACCAGGCCCAGGTCTCGCGCGTCACCGCTCGATAGCCCCTGCCCCGGAACTTGATCTGACCATCAACGATCCTGTTCAACTTCGGCAGCGCATGGAACGGAATGGACGGATACGCGTGGTGCTCGGCGTGATAGGGCATGTTCCAAGCGAACCACTTCATGACCATGCCGGTGTAGGTGGTGCGGGTGTTCTGGAAAGCGCTGCGCGTCCGTTCGCAGCCGGTGTGCTCGGCATAAAGGTACGGACGCAGAATCAACTGGCCGAGAAGCAGCGGAACGATCCAGACCCAGAGCAGAATCGCGGTGTACAAAGCGAGCGAAGCGAGCAGCAGCAGGACATAGCCCGTCAGATACAGGCGCGCCTCCCTGACGACGATGTGGCGCTTGCTTTCGGGAACCCAGGGAAGCGCGACCTTGCCGGTCAAGGCGTGACGCAGCATCAACAACTCTCGCCCGGCGAGTTGGACAAGGCCGGTATAGGCAATCGCCAATTGCGTGTCAGAGGATGGCTTGGGCCCAACGATCAGCTCCGGATCGCGCTGGGGATCCTGGGTGTAGCGATGATGGTCCCAGTGAAACAGGCAATAATATTCATAGCGGTTCGCGATCACGAAAGCCGACAGATGGCCGACGACAAGGTTGAGCGCGCGGCTGCGGAACGCAGTCTTGTGGGCGGTTTCGTGCATGGGCATGAACAGGAAGGCCACGAAATAGGCCTGCACGACGATCAGGGGCAAGGCCCACGCCAGTCCGTAAGTCGTAGAGACCAGCCATATCAGGGCGCCGACCACCGCGATCGCACCGTAGTGACTGATGGTGCGAATGGCGCCTTGAAGGTCCGAACGCACTGAAAGCTCGCGGAGTTCGGCCGACGTCAGCGGTTTCTCCCCTGTTGCCGTAATCGCAGTGCTCATGTCGTCGTCGCCTCCGATAGATGATTTTCAGGCCAGCAGCAGCGCCGAGATCTCGGCATTGATGAAAGCGCGATCTGTGGCGTTGTTGATCGGGTTTCCGGCACGGTGACCGTGGATCGAGGGAATCGGATGCAGTTCGGCTGACCTTGCATTGACGAGCCGGCCCAGTTCGGCCTCGTTGTCGCGCATGTCGAAATAGCGATCGGTCTGCCCGGGCATCAGCAGGATGCGCGCCCTGACGGCGGCGAGCGCGCGGTCGATGTCGCCGCCGAATTCGTCACACCGGCTGATATCGCCGCGCTGCCAGATGGCGATCTGCGCCAGCAGATCGTTGGCGTCGCGCCTGGCGAAAGCAACGTCCCACGAGCGCGCCAGATAATCCTCGAGGCTCGTAAAGCCGGCCTCGCGCCAGACCTCGTCGCGGTAGTACGCATGCGACATCGCCCAGCCCGCATAGACGCGTCCCATGGCGCGAAGTCCGGCGGAAGGTTTTGCGATGAAACGGCCGTCGCGGAAAGCCGGGTCCGCCGTGAGCGCGGTCTTCACGCCCTCAAGGAATACGTGATTATAGGGCGAACATCTGGCGCTGCCGCAGACGACGGCCGCCCGCTCCACCATATCGGGATGACAGGCGGCCCAGTGATAGGCCTGCATGCCGCCCATCGACCAGCCATAGACGAGCGCGATTTTCGAGATTCCGAATTGCTCCACAAGCAGGCGGCGCTGAACCGCGACCGCGTCGTGATAGCTGATCGCCGGAAACGGCGTGACGTCGGAATTGGACGGCGACGAGGACAGGCCGTTGCCGAACAGATTCGGGATGATGATGAAGTAGCGATCGGGATCCAGCGCGCCGCCGCGCTGGATCAGCCATTCGGTGTCATAGTGCTGCGCGCTGAACGATGTCGGATAGACGATCACATTGTCCTTGCGCGCGCTCAGCGTGCCATAGGTCTGGTAGGCGAGCTGCATCGAAGGGAACGCGACGCCCGACTGGAGCAGGACGTCTCCCGCCTCGAAGACATGATAGTCGCTGCGAGTTGTCATAGCCGCAGTTCCAGGGCCTCTAATTACTGTACTTATAGTACATTATTTGAGTTGGACCGCAACAGATTTCGCTGGCCGGCAATGACTTGCCCGCGGTCGAAGGTGGGAATGAAAGTTGGCGCCGTTTCGCGCTCCGCTCATCCCGGGGAGCGCGGAACGCGCGTCTCGAAGGAAGAGGCCCGACTGTGGCCTCATGGTCGAGACGCGCTTCGCGCTCCTCACCATGAGGAGTTGGAAGCTCACTCCGCCGGCGCCGCCGCCGGCACTTCCGAATGCGCGCTGTAGTCCACGCTCGGACTATTCTTCGCCAGCGCGTACAGGCCCGCTGCCACCACCGCATAGGCGAGCGCCACGCCCGGCGTGACACCAAGACCGCCGCCGATGCCGACGGCTTCGCCGTGCATGAAGCCGAAATAGGTCATGACCGCACCGGCGAGCGCGAAGGCTGACGCCTTCATGAAGTCCCGCTCGATGACGAACACGCCGATTGCGCCGAGAACGAGGCCGGCGAGGATCGAGCCGCCGCCCATCACTTCCAGCCCGTGATAGATCACGCCCTGCTGCGGCAGCGCCGCGATGGCGGCGGCCTTCACCGCGTCCGCCTTGTCGGCCGCAAGCCCGCCCACCGTCTGCGCCACGGTCATGGTCGAGGCCAACATGGTGTCGATCTGCAGTTTGGCCCACGCGGCAAGATGCGGCGTCAACGCCAGCACGATCGCGGGCGCGTGCTTGACCGGCGTGGTCTGGAACGCCTGCGCGCCGATCAGCATTCCGATATAGAGCAGGATCGGCGAGATCGCGACCACGGGCACCAGCGCCAGCAGCACCGAGATGATGCCGAACCACGATAGCAGCACCACCAGGATGCCGGTCGCCGCCGAATAGCCGATCCGTCCGCCCATCGCCTTCCAGCCGGGATGGCCGATATAGACCGCGTTGATGAAGGGATTGCCCATCAGGCAGCCGATCAAGCTGACGACCCCGTCGGCCGTGAGCACGCGCGTGGTCGGATATTCGTCGCCGGCCGCTTCCGCGCTTTCTACATTGTCCATGGCTTCGACGAGGTCGTAGATGCCGAACGGAATCGCCGTCACCAGAATGATGCCGAGGTATTCAAAGCCGGAGAAAACTTGGCCGAAGGCCGGCAACGGCACCGAGAAGCCGAAATTGGCAAAGGCATCGCCGACGCCTTTCAGGCTCAAGCCGCCGAGCCCGAGGCCGAACAGGTTCGAGCCCCAGGCGATCAGCATGCCGGCGGCAATGGCGACGAGGCCGGCCGGAATTCCCTTCGGGTATTTTACACCGCCGAACCAGGCCACCAGAATGATGGCGAAGCAGATCAGGCCGATCTGCGGCGTCATGTACATTTCCAGCGCCGGCCGCATCGAGATGAAGGTGACGGAGACGCCAGCGAGCGTGCCGAGCAGCGCCGCGCGCGGGGTGATCTTGCGGATGTACGGCGCGATGAAACCGCCGATCATCAGAATAAAACTCTGGAAGAACACCCAGACGAGACCCGCCGACCAGCCCTTGACGGGATCGCCGGTCTTCAGCGTGATCGGCAGCATGATCACGAAGGTGACGATGAACATGTGCGGCACGCTGACGCCTGATGGCAGCGCGCAAACGTCGTTGCGGCCGGTCTTCTGTGCGAGCCTGTAGGCAAGGTACGCATAATAGAACGTGGAGAGGCACATCATCAGGCCGAGCGCCGGCAGGATGCGGCCGAATACAATCGAGTCAGGCATCTTCAGCACGAAGCGCAACAGCCCGGTCAGCACCAGCATGTTGACGAGGATGTTGGTGCCGAAGCCGAACAGCGCGTTCCAGTCGCCCGGCGTCCACAATGCCGGCTTGAAGGTGGATGATGCTGATGTCCCCGTGGTGCTCATCGTGATGCCCCCGCTACTGCCGTTGCTGGAATCTCCGGTGAAATCGCCTCCAGCACCGCGGCCGAATTGGAGACCCAGCCGAAGATGCCGCCCTGGGCCTTGATCATCTTCAGGCCCATCTCGTGGAATTCCGGAAAGTAGGAGGCGCAGCCGTCCGCCAGCACCACGCAGCGATAGCCGCGGTCATTGGCCTCGCGCACGGTGGTGTTGACGCAAACCTCGGTGGTGACGCCGCACACCAAAAGGTTCTCGATGCCGTAGCGCTGCAGCACCTCGCCAAGCTCCGTGGCGTAGAACGCGCCCTTGCCCGGCTTGTCGATCACGATCTCGCTGTCGAGCGGATAAAGCTCAGGAATGATGTCGTGGCCGGCTTCACCACGAATGAGGATCCGCCCCATCGGGCCGGGATCGCCGATGCGCAGCGACGGCGCGCCGCGCTCGACCTTGGCCGGCGGCGCGTCGGAGAGATCGGGCAGATGACCTTCCCGGGTGTGGATGACGAGCATGCCGGCCCCGCGCGCCGCATCCAGCACGGATGCGATCGGCTTAACCGCCCGCGCAAGCTGGCTGACGTCATTGCCGAGCGTCTCGCCGAAGCCGCCGGGCTCCATGAAATCGCGCTGCATGTCGATGATGAGAAGCGCGGTGACTGTCCAGTCGAGCTCGATCGGCTCCGGCTCCGCTGCGAGCTTTGCTGAGTTCGCCATGACGTACGCGCCCCGAACGAGACAAGTCTCGCGGTAAGGCAAGCAAGGCGCATGCCATTGTGTACAATGAAGTCAGGTGGTGGGTCTGAAGAAAATCGGCCGTACTGTCAGTCCGTTACTTGTCGATGCTAATAGTGGCGCATCTTCGCTGAACGCACTGCAAGCGAGCAGTTGCCCATTAGCTGTGCACGCCGCGATGGCGCCTCCCCGACCTCTGATCTGATGATCCGCCGTTTCCTGTCCGCACCTGTCCGAGCAGCTCGACCAGCCAGGCAAGGCCAGCATCCATCAATGCCACTTTCGGCAGGACGACATTGATCGAGAAACGGGGAAGCGGCAGCGGCGGTTTGATGGCGACGACATTGAAACGGGCGCCATGAATTTCCACAAAGCGTTTCGGCAGTGCGGAAACCATCTCGGTCTCGGCCAACACCGAAAGGGCGAAATTGAAATTCGGCACCGTCAAGGTAACGTGCCTCGCCAAGCCTTTCTTGGCGAGTTCAACGTCCACGAATCCGGAGACATCGCCGGTGTGGGAAACAACGAGATGCTCCAGCTCGCAGTAGCGCTTGAGAGTGGGATTGCGCTGGAAGGCATGGCCCTTGCGCGCGGCGATAACGAACTCTTCCTCGTAAAGCGTCCGTTTGTGGAAGCGAACCGGGATATCGCCGAATGGAATGATTGCAATGTCCAGCGTCCGGTCTTCGAGCTCCTTTAACGCATCCTTCCACGCCAGATGGGGCACAGTGAAGCCTTGCACCGGCAGGAGCTGGCGGATGCTGATGTCGGTACCCGGCGCGACCTCCCGCAATGTCTCCAGTAGCGAAGGCAGAATAACCGACGACACGCCGTCCGGCGCGCCAATGACGAAGCGGCGCGTCGATTGGCGCGGATCGAACGGCGCAGCCGTCGAAACGACCCCGCGGATACGCGCGAGAATTTCAGCCACTGCTGTCGCGAGCTGAAGGGCACGTTCTGTCGGAACGACGCCCTTCGGGGTCTTGAGAAACAGGGGATCGCCGAGCAGCGTCCGCAGGCGGCCAAGGCCATGGCTGATGGCGGACGGCGAAAGATGCAGCCGCTCCGCCGACCGGCCGACATGCCGCTCCTGAAAGACGATCTCGAACAATACGAGCAGGTTGAGATCGATCCGGGACAGGTCAGTTTGGTTCAGCATAATGCTGAAATCATATCACTGGATTCAGCATGATTGAAGTGAGATTTGGGCAGGACCCGCCGGTCAGTCGCCGGCCCAATTCGAATGAAAAGAGATCGAAATGTTCAAATCGAACCACTGGAAGCGTTTGGCGCTGAAGGCCGCACTCGCCTTGCCGCTGTCGGCCAGCGCCGCACAGGAGCCACCGGCCGCAACAACGGATCAGGAGCTCATCGACCTGGTCGGCAAGACCGAGGCGCGGGCGTCGGCTTTCATGAGCGGGGACATGGGCAGATGGTCCAGCCTCACGCGCATCTCCGATGACTTTACACTGATGCAGCCGTTTGGCGGCGGCGCCAGCCGGGGTTTTGACATGAGTCCCGAGCGGCTGGCGCGGCTCGCCGACTATTTCAAGAACGGCGATGCCAAGCTCGAGCTCGTCCAGGCCTACACGTCGAACGATCTGGTCGTCCTTGCAGCGATCGAACGTCAGCACGGTGAGGTCGGCGGCTTGCCGGACCAGGATTGGTCGCTGCGGGTGACGCTGGTCTATCGCAGGCAAGGCGCGGAGTGGTGGCTGGTTCACCGCCATGCCGACCCGCTGGTCCGAAACGTCGGACTTGAGACCGCGGCCGCACTGGCCCGCGGCGCAAAACTCGAAGCCCGGTGACTAGGTCCTAAGCAGCGACATTCCGAATGCCCGCTGCCAGACCGACAGAAAACGTGGAAACCAGGAGTGAGCGACGGCGCTCTGATAAGCCCACGTGCGGTACTTGAGGCCCTTTTCCGACAGCAGCTCCTGATATCCGCCGTGCGTTTCGGTCGCGGTACGGATGTCCCTCAATATATCGCGGGCACGGGACCGGTACGTGTCGGTGCCGGAATGTTCATCGTAGTCCAGCATGCGGTCGGCGAATTCGACGTTAAACGTCGGCCAGCAGGAACGCCCCTGGTAGGCCGAAGCCGCGATCTTGTGGATCATCTTGGTCTGCGGATTATCCACGGATACCAGGAAGTGAGACGTATCCGGAATTCGAAACTGCGGCTCGCCAAGTATCAGATCGGTCGTGGCTGCGAACAGCGCGCGTTCGCTCTCGTCACCGAGATCCCAAAATCCCTGGTGCACATTGACGAAATCGAGCGCAATGGCAGACGCCGCCGGCTGATGTCTGGAATCTAGGGCATGCTGAATATGGCCGTGCTTGCCGAACAACCGCAGAAGCTCCTTCTTGTACTGCGAAAGCGCGCGTCCAATCAGCCCCTCCAGCTCCGTCTGGTCGACCACCCCCAACCGAATGCCGCGCACAAAGGTCGCGTAGACGCATGCATTGGTGACGAAACGCCTGCGCTCGGCACGGGTATCCGTCGCCGCGGAACGAGGTGCGTTTAGGTCACACAGCAGAGCCGCGATGCCGTTGTCGTCGAACGGCTGCAGGGCGCTGGCGAGTTGAAGTATCGCCTTCTTCAGGTCCTCGCGGTACCCGGCGAGCAACAGACGGCCGGCATGAGCGCCTTGCGCCATCGCCAGATATGAAGACGCCCTTTGGTCGGCGCGTATGATCTGTTCCAGACCGGCGAGGATGCCCAGCAGCGTATCCGACGGCAGCGAGAAGTAATTGACGCCGATGTACCGATCGCCGCCTGCGGGAACAATGGTCGTGGTGACGACATCGGCGCGGACGGCCTCCAGCATCAGCCGGACGCTCTTTTCGAGCAGGCGAACCCTGCGGACGGCATCCTCGGAATCCAGGATGGTCTCGGGATCGAGAACATCGGGATAAAACCAGGCAAAGTCCCGAGGATAGTAGGCGGATGCGTGCGGCGCCCCCGTGACCAGAAAGGCTTCCTGCGGAGAAAAGGCATTGTCGACCGAGCGCCTGTACAGCTCCTCGATCCCGGTCGATGAGTGATATTTTCTCAGGAACCGGTCGGCGAGAAAATTGACAGCCTGAATACCGTTGGCGACGCAGGTGGCAATCGGACCCTGGTAAAATCGGTACTCGCGATGAGATGAAAATGAAATGTGACGGTGCATCTGCCTGGACGAACGAGGTTTCCGTGGCTTCGATTACCACGGGTTGGCGCCCCAGACATCGTCGATTCGTATTTCTGCCAGATGACTCATGATGTCATTGCGTTGTCATAAAAGCGGGAAGCCCTCTAGCCTGTAGGGTGGGTAGAGCTCAGCGAAACCCACCATGCCTTCCCGATTGCCCTCGCTCACAGCTGCAAGTTAGCGTGAGCCAGAGGTGATGGGTTTCGCTGCGCGCTACCCATCCTACGATCAGGCGGCTCCGCCTCATACCTTTGGCCGGAAATTCTCGATCAGCCGCAGCAGCACGCGTGCCCCCGCATCGGCATCGGCGGGCTCGACATGCTCGGCCGGGTTATGGCTGATGCCACCGCGGCAGCGCACGAACAGCATGGCGACATCTGATATATCGATCATCGCCATGCCGTCATGCCCCGCTCCGCTCGGCAGTTCGAACGCGCCGAAACCTTCGGCCGCAACCGCTTCCGCCATTTGCGCTTTCAGCCAGGGCGCACAGGGCACGGTACGATTTTCGTGGGTCACGTCGATCTGGAGCGACAGTTCCCGGCGCTTTGCGATCGCCTCGATCCGCCGCACGATCTCGGCGACAGCGCCCTTGCGGTGGGTGTCGGTCGGCGCGCGGATGTCCAGGGTGAATGACACCTTGCCCGGAATGACGTTGGTCGCGCCCGGCAGCGCGGTGATGGCGCCGACGGTGCCGACCAGGCCCGAGCCGTCGTCCCTGCAGAATTGTTCGACCGCGACGATGCATTCGGCGGCGCCCGCCAGCGCATCGCGCCGCAGCGCCATCGGCACCGTGCCAGCATGGCCGGCCATGCCGGAGAGGTTCGCGGCGAGCCGCGTGGCGCCCGCGATCGCCGTCACCACGCCGACGGGAATGTTTTGCTGTTCCAGCACCGGCCCCTGCTCGATGTGCAGTTCGACATAGGCATGCAGTTCGCGGCGCACCCGCGCGGCCGCGCCGATGCGGTCAGGGTCGAGGCCGAACTGCGCAAGCGCCTCGCGCATCGAGACGCCGTCACGGTCACGCGTGTTGAGCACGCTTTCGTCGAAGGTGCCCGCAACGGCCCGGCTGCCGAGCAGCGTGGAGGCAAACCGCACGCCCTCCTCGTCGGCAAAGCCGACGATTTCGACCGCGAAGGGCAGCCGCACGCCGCGCCGGTTCAGATCGGCGACACAGGCAATCGCCGTGATCACCCCGAGCGGCCCATCCCATTTGCCGGCGTCGCGCACGGTATCGTAGTGCGAGCCCAGCATCACGCACGGCAACCCCGCGCGCGCGCCCTCGTAGCGGCCGCAGACATTGCCGATGGCGTCAAGATGCGCGGCCATGCCGGCGTCCTTCATCCACGACAGGATGAGATCGGCCGCGGTACGGTGCTCGGGCGACAGGAAGATCCGCGTCAGATTATCGCCGGTCTCGGAAATCGCTCCGAGCTGATTGATGCGGCTTACGATTTCATCGCCGAGCATGGCTTCATCCAATATCGAAAGCATCGTCGGCGAGATGGGCCAGATTGGCGTGCCAATGCTGCGCGATCTCCAGCCGCGTCGGCACCCAGACCCGCTCGTGCTTTCCGATATAGTCGAGAAACCGCATCAGCGCCGCGGCGCGGCCGGGGCGGCCGACGACCCGGCAATGCAGGCCGACGGACATCATCTTCGGCGCGGTTTCGCCTTCCGCATAAAGAACGTCAAAGCTGTCCTTGAGGTAGGTGAAGAATTCGTCGCCGCCGCCAAAGCCCTGCGCGTTGATAAACCGCATGTCATTGGCATCGAGCGTATAGGGGATGACCAGATGCGGCTTCGAGTCGCGCGACTTGACCCAGTATGGCAGGTCGTCGGCATAGGAGTCGCAGAGATACAGCAGACCGCCGGCTTCCATCAGAAGCCTTAATGTGTTGATCGAGGAACGGCCGGTATACCAGCCGAGCGGACGTGCGCCGGTCGCCTCGGTGTGGACGCGGATTGCAGCTGCGATCTCGGTCCGCTCCTCGGTTTCCGACATGTCCTTGTGCTCGATCCATCGCAGGCTATGGCTGGCGATGTCCCAGCCGGCCTGCTTCATGGCGGCGACGATGTCCGGATTTCGCTGCAGCGCCTTGGCGACGCCGAACACGGTGGCGGGCAGATTGCGCTCAGTGAACATCCGCCACAGCCGCCAGAAGCCGGCGCGCGAACCATATTCGAACATCGATTCGATATTGGCGTGGCGCTGTCCGGGCCAGGGCTTCGCGCCCAGTACGTCGGACAGAAACGCTTCCGAGGCAGGATCGCCATCGAGAATATTGTTCTCGCCCCCCTCCTCGAAATTCACCACGAACTGGACGGCGACCCGCGCATTGCCGGGCCACTTCGGATCGGGCGGGTTGCGCCCGTAGCCGCGGAAGTCGCGCGGGTAGACAGGCGCGGCCATGCTCAGACTTCCTCGAAGCGGATCTTCTGCGCGCCCTTCCACAGCACGGTCTTGCCGAACGCGGTCAGGTTCTCAAGGCCCGAGGTCAGGGTGATGAAGTGGTTGCCGGCGAGCTGGCCCATCTTGCTGGCGAAATGCACGCCGCCATAGGCCAAGAGGATTTCGGTCTCGCTGATGCCGCCGGGATAAAGAATGATCTGGCCGGGCGCGGGGTAGCTGGTGTGGTTCTCGTAGGAGACGCCGAAATCGAGATCGCCGAGCGGCATCCAGACACCCTCGCCGCTCCAGCGGACGTGGATCGCCTGGCTCTCGAACGGCATCGCCTTGCGGAAGGCGGCGACCGTCTTCGGCGCCAGTTGCTCCTCGAAACGGGCCTCGAAGGTGAATTCACCGGCGCGGACAATCAGTTGGCTCATCGATCTCTTCTTCTGGATACAGGTAAAGGACGAAAGTTCAACCGTATCCATTACAGCCGGAACCAGCGGAAGCAAGGCCCATTCCGGCCCCGTCGGGATTGAGTTGGAGGAGCATGGACCGAATTGCCTGAGATCGGTGTTGTTGGAGGCGCCAGACTTCAACCCGGGGAAAACAACTGATGGAGAACGCTGTAAGGAAGCTATTCGAGCGATACGAGAGCTTTTTCAATCAGTCCCTCGAAGGGAACTCGGATATGGATGAGGTCGCGTCGCTGTATGCCTCGCATTTCATCGCGGCCTCGACTGCCGGGGTTATGACCGGGAAGAACGACGATGAGCTAAAGTAGGTCATGGCACAAGGATACGCGCACTATCGCGCGATCGGGACCAAGGGGATGCGGATTCGTCATATTCGTATCTCGCCGATCGATGAGCATCACTGCGTGACCCATGTCTCTTGGACCGCGACTTATGCTCGCAAGGATCAGAAGGACACAACAATAGACTTCGATGTTCACTATCTGGTCCAGAAGCTAAACGGCGAGGCAAAGGTCTTCGGCTGGGTGTCGGGCGATGAGCAGGCGCTTCTAAAGCAGCACGGCATTGTCTAGAGCCCTTTCGGTTTGATTGAACCGATCATCCGTGGTGCTCAGCTATGAGCCCGCGCCGGCACCGGCCGCGACCGCGCATCGCCATGCTCGAACGCGCCGCCGAAATCGGCGATCGGGGGCGATACCATGGCGCGCTCGCGCGGGAATGCTTCGGGCATTTCCTCGCGAATGAAGGCCAGCAGCTTTTCCCTGATCTCGCAGCGCAGATCCCAGGATTGCGGTGCGGATCTGGCACTGACCAGCGCCCGGAGTTCGATCGCCCGCGGGCTGGCCTCGATCACCTGGAGATTGACCACGGCGCCATCCCACAATTTGGACTCGCGCACGGCCTGCTCGAGCCGCTGCCTGATCCGTGAGACGTCGGTGCAGTAATCGACATGAAAGGCGATGGCCCCGATCAGCGATTGGGTGTCGCGGGTCCAGTTCTGGAACGGACGCTCGATGAAGTAGGACAGCGGGACCACCATCCTGCGCCAGTCCCAGAGACGGACCACGACATAGGTCGAGGCGATATCCTCGACCCATCCCCATTCGTTCTCGATGATGACGGCGTCCTCGATCCGGATCGGTTGCGTGATCGCGATCTGGACGCCTGCGATCAGGTTTGAGAGCAGCGGCCTTGCGGCAAGGCCGACGATCAGGCCGGCGGCGCCGGCGGACGCAAACAGGCTGACGCCGTATTGCTTGACGGATTCGAAAGTCATCAAGGCGGTCGAGATCGCGATGAGGATGATCAGCGTATCGATTACGCGCTTGAAGACGCGAACCTGGGTGACATGCTTGCGGGCGAGAAAGTTCTCATCGGTGTCGAGGCGGAACCGCTGCAGATAACGCGCGGCCCCCATGTCGACGGCGCGAACCGTGATCCATCCGATCAGGGCGATGACGGCGACTACGAAAAAGTGCCTGAGCTGCTCGCGCAGCACGTCGTTCAGCGGCGCCAGCGGCAGCACCAGCGCGACCGCCACCAGACAGAGCGCCAGCCGGCTCGGTCCGGCGATCCGCTGCAGGAGCAACGTCACCGCCGGCCAGCGTGCTGCGACTACGCGCCTGACGATTCTGGCGGCAATACCGTAGACGAACAGTGCAATGAAAATAGCTCCCACGACGAGGCCCAGACCGATTGCCCATTGCGGCACCCAGCCAAATATCTGTTCGAATTTTGACAGAAGATCTTCCATGCAAGATTCCCCGCTGCGTAGCGCCCGTTGGGCCGCTAACGCATTGATCCGTGCATTGGTCCCGCATCTGACGCAGCGCAGCAATTCACTGAGCGCATTTCGCTATTCGACGGGTTTGCTTGCTTTCCCTTCGCCTTACGCGTTTCATTCGGAACAAACATGAGGGACCAGGGACGCACCAATGCCAGCAAGAATCATCGGAATGATCGGCACCCAGCAGGAGGGCGTCGCGGTTCACCTGATCAAGGGACAGATATCGCGGCAATGGGTGATCGATTTCACCCGGCTGCATGAGCAGTGGAACTATGATTCCGTGCTGGTTGGATATTATGCCTCCGCCGCCGAAGGTTTTGCGATTGCGCTCTATGCGGCCGACCACACCGAGCGGATCAAGTTCCTGATCGCGCACCGGCCGGGCTCGGTGGCGCCGGCGCTTGCCGCGCGGCAGGTCGCGACCTTCGACCAGCTCACACAGGGCCGGCTGTCGCTGCATATCATCGCCGGCACGAGCGACGCGGACCAGGCCAGCGAGGGCGACTTTCTGCCCAAGAACGACCGCTACCGCCGCGCCAGCGAATATCTCGAGGTGTTGCAGAAGCTCTGGACCAGCGACGGCCCGATCGATCACAAGGGCGAGTTCTACCGCGTCGAGGGCGGTTTCTCCGACATCAAGCCTCATCAGCAGCCCTACCCCACCCTCTTCTTCGGCGGCTCTTCCGGGGGCGCGCTGGAGATGGGCGCAAAGCATTGCGACGTATTCGCGATCTTCGGCGAGCCGCTGAAGGAGACACGCGAGCGGGTGCAGGATTTCCGCCGGCGTGCCGCCGTGTTCGGGCGCCAGGTCGGCTTCAACATGTCGCTGCGGCCGATCATGGCGGATACCGAAGGCGCGGCATGGGACAAGGCCAACGCCCTGCTGGCGGATGTCGAGCGCAAGACCGGCGCCGCGCCGCAACCGACCAACCAGTCCGCCGAACGCCTGCTCGGCTACGCCGCGCGAGGCGACGTACATGACGAGCGGCTGTGGATGGGAATTGCCCGCGCCACCGGTGCGCCGGGCAACACGTCATGCCTGGTCGGCACGCCCGAGCAGGTTGCGGCGGCGGTGTTGAAGTATTACCGGCTCGGCATTCACTCCTTCCTGCTACGCGGTTTCGAAAATCCGCACGACACGATGGCGATCGGCCGTGACTTGATTCCGCTCATCAAGCAAGGTGCGCTGGCGATCGACCGGCAGGCCGAGGCGGCCGAATAGAGTTCACCTCAACAATCCGCACGCACCTCAAGATGCCTTCGCAAGGCCTTGAGGTTGACCAGGAAACCGCATGAGAGATTTTGCATGAAGGCCGTCGTTGTCGACAACTACAATTCGATTGACGGTATCTCGATCAGGGAGATCGATACGCCCGGCCTCGCCGCGGGCGAAGTCCGTGTCAGGATCGGCGCGGCGGCGGTCGGCTTCGTCGATGGCTTGAAGGTACAGGGTCTCTACCAGACCAAGGATCCGCTGCCGTTCGTGCCGGGAACGGAGTTTGCCGGAACGGTCGACGACGCCGCGGACAATGTCAGCGCCTTCAAGCCGGGCATGCCGGTGATCGGCATGGCCCGTTCCGGCGCGCTCGCCGAATATATCTCGGTGCCGTCGGCAGCGCTCAGGCACCTGCCGCCGCAGGTGCCGTTCGAGGCCGGCGCATCGTTTCAAGCCAATTATCTGACCGGGCTTTACGCGCTGGAGGCCCGCGCCTCGCTTCAGGCCGGCGAGATATTGCTGGTGCTGGGCGCGGCCGGCGGGGTCGGCATTGCCGCCGTTCAGATCGGCAAGCTGATGGGCGCGCGGGTGATCGCCGCCGCCTCAACGGCCGAGAAGCGCGACTTCGCGGTTGGCTTCGGCGCCGATCAGACCATTGACTACACCAAGGCGGACTGGCGCGACACGCTAAAGGAATTGACCGGCGGCCATGGGCCCGATGTCATTTACGATCCCGTCGGCGGCGAAGTATCGCTGCAGGCGTTTCGCTCGATTGCCTGGCGCGGACGGCATCTCGTGGTCGGGTTCGCTTCGGGCACCATCCCGGCGCTGGCGTTCAATCTGCCGCTGCTCAAAGGAGGCGCCCTGCTCGGGGTCGATCTGGCGCAGATCCAGCGGCGCGAGCCGGAGACTCACACCCGGCTGATGGCGCAATTGTTCGACTGGCTGGCATCCGGCAAATTGCAGCCGGTGGTCGGCAAGATTGTGCCGTTCGAAAATTTCCGCGAGGCGTTCAAGACCATGCAGTCGCGATCGGCGCTGGGCAAGATGATCATCAAATTAGGCTGAGCGACGCGTCGAGGATATTTGCTGATGTCTCTGGAAAATGCCAACAAATCGCGCCGCCTGATGCACACGCGATCGGTCGAGTGCGAAGGCTTTCTGCGCGACGACGGGCTCTGGGAAGTCGAGGCGTGGCTGCGGGACACGAAACCGTTCACCCAGCGCGCCGATCGTTTTCGCGAGGAATTGAAGCCGGGCGATCCCGTGCATGACATCGGCCTGCGGCTCGCCATCGATGAAGGCATGATCATCCACGAGGCGGAGACGATGATGCGCGCGACGCCCTACCCGACCTGTGTCGAGGCCGAGCCGATCCTGCGGCGCCTGATCGGCGAGCGCATCGGCCCGGGCTGGCGCGAAACGGTGCGGCGCAAGATCGGCCGGCTGGAGACCTGCACGCATCTGATGGAGCTCCTCGGCCCCGCCGTGACCACGCTGTACCAGACCATGTCCTATGGCAGGAAACCGGAGGGACGCGACACGCTGGAGAACCAGCAGAACTCTGGTGAGCGTCCATTCTTCATCGGCGGCTGCCATTCCTGGCGCACCGACGGCCCGATCGTCGCCGCGATGTTCCCGCAGTTCGCAACCAAGCCGGCGGCGAGGGATTAATGCGTGATCCGATAAACTCCTGATCAGATTGATTCAAGGGAGCCAACGATTCTTCGCTGGCATCGTGCGGCGGTCAGCCTTGATGTCCGCGGCCGGCGTCGAGACCGGCGCGACTGAAGGCGGCGTCCTTTTGGGAACCGTTCAGATAGACGTCCTTGCGGGTCACTTCACCGCTTTCATTCACGGTGACGACATCGACCATCTCGACCTTGGCGGGAAACGGTTTGCCGTTCGTATCCAACAGATCCATGGTCATGGACCATTCAAAGATCCAGTGATCGGCGCCAAACAGCTTTCGCCTTTCTTCAAGGCCGAACTGATACTTGGCAAACAATCCAATGCAATGTTGCCGGAGCGCTTCGCGTCCGTTCACCGGCTCCGATCCGTCGTGCACCCAGAAAACGGTGTCATCGGAATGAAGCGATGCAATCAAATCCGGATTACGCGTCGTCCACCCGACATGATAGCGGGCAAACAGCTTTTCCAGATCGTTGCTTTGTTCGGCAATTGCTCTCACGTCCACCCTCCCAGTTGGCTTGTTATGGAGGATGCATTTACCGACTCATAGTCGGTAAGTCAAGAGGAGGGAGACGGAGGCTGTCCGCAGCGATTTTTTTACGGATGCTTCTGAAGTCCGTACAGCATGCTCCGCAAGGTCGCACAGTAAACGCGGGCGACCGCAACTGGGTTTTCGGAGCTACCAGTCACCAGCGCGGCTTCCATGGTTGCTCCGGCGACAAGCCGGGCGGCAGACTCAACTTGCCGCCGAGAAGCTTTCGGTCCCATGATTGCGACGAGGCCGCTATGGATCGAAGCAAAGAAGTGATGATCATCGATCTCCCGCCATCGCTTCCAGCCCAGCACGACAGGCCCATCGATCAGAATTAGCTGCCGTAATCCGGGGGCGCTGGCCGCCTTCAGATAGGCGAGAATATTCATCGCGATAGTTTCGGGTGTGCGCTTCCCCGTGTTCGATTTAAGGCGCGATTCAAGCTGACTCGCCAACTCTGCCTGTACACGATCGAGCACCGCCTCGAATACAGACTGTTTGGACGAGAAGTGGTGATAGAAACCGCCTTTCGCGATGCCGGCTGCTGCAGCGATCTCATCAATGCTGACTGCATCGAATCCTCGAGTCATGAAGAGCCGTTGAGCCGCGCCTAACACTCCCTCAATCGTCGCCGCCGATCGTTCCGACTGCCGAGCCATTGCTTCTCACATCCTGGAAATTCTTGCCGACAGACATCGGCCGTGCATGCACGTTTACTTTGTCCGGTACGAAAATTCACTATCGATGTATCGCTAACCTGGCGAAATGCCTGGCCCTTTGCCCCGGCGTCATGCTGTCGGGAAGCGAACGCCGATCCGCTTTCGCAACCAGCCAGGCAGTTCGACCTACCGCGCAGCCCTGATGCGATCGTAGATCGCAAACGCCGCGGCCAATGCGCATCCAGCGATGATGCCGACGGTCAGGTCTTCGATCACGGTCAGGCCGAAGGTGGCGATCAGCACCGCGGCGCTGCGCCAGCCGCGAAGCAGGCGAAAAAACTCTTCCTTCTCCGCCATGTTCCAGCACACCACCACCAGCACGCCGGCCAGCGCCGACAACGGAACGAAGCTTGCGAGCCGGGCTCCGAGCACCATGAACACCAGCACAAACAGCGCGTGCGCCATGCCGGAAACCGGGCTGCACGCGCCCGCGCGGATGTTGGTTGCCGTACGGGCAATCGTGCCGGTGACGCTGATGCCACCGAACAAGGCGGAGGCGACGTTGGCGATGCCTTGCGCCACCACCTCCATATTGTAGCGGTGCTTGCGCCCGGTCATGCCGTCGGCGACCTTTGCGGACAGCAAGCTCTCGACGGCGCCAAGCAACGTGAAAGAGAGCGCGGCAGGCAGCACTTCGAGCACGGTGGCGTAGGAGATCGCCGGCAGGCGTGGCCCTGGGAGTCCATCCGGAAGTTGGCCGAAACGGCTGCCGATCGTCTCGACCGGCAGATGGAACAGCCAAGCGGCCACCGCGGCCAGCACGACCGCGATCAACATTCCCGGCGAATTCGGTGAAAGCCGCCGCAGCAGGAAGATCAGGGCCGCCGAACCGATGCCAATCGCGACCGCGGCCGGCGAGATGGTCGGCAAGGACTGCGCCAGCATTGCAAGTTTCGGCAGCAGCGGTCCGGGTTCGGCCGCCGGAAGCTTCAGCCCTCCGAGATCCCGCAGCTGGCTGGCAAAGATCGTAACCGCGATGCCGCAGGTGAAGCCGACGGTCACCGCATGTGGAATGTAACGGATCAACGCGCCGAGCCGCAAAAGGCCGATCAGCGTCAGCATGAAGCCGGAGATGAAAACCGTCAGCAGCAGCCCCTCGAGGCCGAACCGCGTTACAGTGGCCGATACCAGGACGATGAACGCGCCGGCCGGACCGCCGATCTGATAGCGGCTGCCGCCCAAAGCCGATACCAAAAAGCCGCCAATGACGGCGGCGTATAACCCGCGCTCGGGCGATACGCCCGAGGCGACGGCGATCGCCATCGAGAGCGGGAGAGCAACGATGGCGACCGTCAGGGCCGCCAGCATGTCCTTGCGAAAGCACCCGAGACCGTATCCGTCGGACAGGACGGTGAGGAGCTTGGGGCGATAGGTATGGGCAGTAGCGGAGCCGTCAGGCATTGCGGGTTAACCAATCAAGGATTCGCAGATTATAGCGAAGGGAGAGAGGCGGAACCAGAAGAACTCCCCCTGCGCAGCGATCGTGCAGAGTCCCCGTAAAAGCACGGCATCGGCCGGCGCCGGCATGCCGGAGGTTGCGATGAACGACCGCGTCACCCAGTAAGGCTTGCGGCCTCGACAGGCCGGACGAGGCTTGTTGGTTGTGCGCAACTTCCGTGCACGCCATCGACAAAGCCGCGCGAGCGGAACGCATGCGTTCCCGCGAGGCGAAATTCTCGCATTGCGGAATTTCATCACGGATGTAAGGCGCAAAAGGACGCAGCCGAAAACGAATTGTCAGATTGGGCGTGACGCCACGGCGGACAGGTGTCACTATCCAGCGATAAACAAATGTCGCGCACGTCGGACGAAGCGCGGCTGCCAAGGGGGAAACAAAGCGTCGACGTGGACGTATGCGCTCCCTTTTGGCCTAACCGGTCCGCTGGCGTCGCATGGGACAACAGATTGTCCATCGTCTGCTGATTTCGTTCCCCGCCTTGCTCGGGGTTCTCTTCCTCTGCTTTTGCCTGTTGCAGGTCGTGCCCGCCGATCCCGCGATGATCATCGCGGGGCCTGACGCGAAGGCCGAGACCATCGCGGCGATCCGCCAGGAGCTCGGCCTCGACCGATCGATCCCGGTTCAATTCTTTGAATACATCCTGCGTGTGCTGCGCGGCGATCTCGGGCGCTCCATCATCTCCAACCGGATGGTGAGCGAGGAATTGGCGATGACGATCGGGCCCACGATCGAGCTGATGCTGGGCGGGATGCTGATCGCGGTGCCGATCGGGCTCGCGCTCGGGACGCTTGCGGCGGTCAACCGCGGCCACCTTACCGATCGCATCATTATGGCTTGCTCGGTCGCGGGCGTGTCGATGCCGGTGTTCTTCATCGGCCTGATCCTGATCCAGTTCGTCGGATTCAAATGGGCGCTGTTGCCGTTCACCGGCCGCACCGGGCCGGTATGGGACGGCGGATTGCCGAGCCTGATCCTCCCCGCCCTGACGCTCGGCGCGGTGCTGATCGGCCCGATCGCGCGGCTGACGCGCACCGCCGTGCTGGAAGTGCTCGGCGCCGATTTCGTCCGCACCGCGCGCGCCAAGGGATTGCGTGAGCGCGTGGTGATCATCCATCACGCGCTGCGCAACGCCATGATCCCCGTCGTCACCCTGATCGGGCTGCAGGCGGCGTTCCTGCTCGGCGGCGCTGTCGTCACCGAAACAATGTTCTCGTGGCCCGGTGTCGGCCGGCTTGCGGTCGGCGCCATCGTCTCCAGCGATTTTCCGACCGCGCAGGGCGCGATCATGATCCTTGCAGTGGCCTTCCTCACCATCAACCTCATCGTGGACGTGCTTTACGTGTACCTAGATCCGAGGGTGCAGCGAAGATGAGCGCCGAAGCCCTCGATACCGGCTTTGCCAGGGAGCGCGAAAGTGGCGTATTCGCCCGCGCCGGAGTGCTGCGCCGGCTGGCGCGCGACCGGGTGGCTGCGCTCGCCGGGCTGGTGCTTTCGGCCATCGTGCTGGCGGCGCTGTTCGCGCCGTGGATCGCGCCCTACGATCCCTACTTCACCGACCTCACCAAGGTGATGCAGTCGCCCGACGCCAAGCACTGGTTCGGCACCGACAATACCGGCCGCGACATCTTCAGCCGCGTTCTCTACGGCACGCGCAGCACGCTGATGCTCGGGCTGGTCGGCGTGATCGTCGGCGGTTTCATCGGCGGCGTGCTCGGCATCCTCGCTGCCTATTACCGGCGGCTGGACGGCTGGATCATGCGACTGGTCGACGTGATGCTCGCGTTCCCCGCGATCCTGATCGGGCTCGCGGTAGCCGCGATCTTTGGCGCCGGACTGACGGCGGTGGTGATTGCGCTCGTCGTCGCCACCGTGCCCGACGTCGCACGCGTGGCGCGGGGTGCGGCGATCGGCGTGATGGGCCAGGAATTCATGGAGGCCGGCCGCGCCGTCGGCGTCTCTGACAGCGAGCTGATCTGGCGCTACCTGACGCTCAACTGCATTTCGACGATCTTCGTGTTCCTCACCCTGCGCTTCGGTCAGATCATCCTGATCGGCGCCGCGCTCGGCTTTCTCGGCATGGGCGCGCAACCGCCGACCGCTGAGCTCGGCATGATGGCGGCGCAGGGCCGCGACTTCCTGTTCATGGCGCCGCATATCGCGACGATCCCGAGCTGTGCCATTTTCGTGATCGTGCTGGCCGCCAACCTTCTGGGCGACGCATTCCGCGACGTCCTCGATCCGAGGCTGCAGACATGATCAGACTAGCACTGGGAATGTCCTTGGCACTGTGCGTGACGGGCCCGGCGTCGGCTCAGACGCTCCAACTGATGAAGGGGATCGACGCACCGCATTACGATGCGCAGCGCACGACCTGGGGGCCGACCTCCGACATCGTCAACATGTTCCAGGATACGCTGGTCGCGCTCGACTGGGACGGCCGCACGCCGGTCCCCTATCTCGCCAAATCCTGGACCATCAGCGAGGACGGCCGGACCTATACCTTCAAGCTGCGCGACGACGTTTCGTTCTGCAGCGGCAAGAAATTCACCGCCGACGACGTCGTCTACAGCTTCAAGCGGCTGAAGGATCCCGCGATCAAGGCGCCCTATGCCTGGCGCGCCGGCGTCATCAAGGAGCTGCGCGCGACCGACCCCACCACCGTCGAATACGAGCTCGAGGAACCCTACTCCGAGCTGCTGCTGCAGCTCACGATGTTCACCAACGTCATCCACAACAAGGAGAGCGTCGAAGCGCTGGGCAAGGACTACGGCATCAAGGGCGCCGATGGCACCGGGCCCTGGTGTTTCGAGAGCTGGCAGCCGCGCACCGAGATCGTTCTGAAGCGCCACGACGCCTACAAGTGGGGTCCGTCGATGTACAAGAACAAGGGCCCGGTGAAATTCGAAAAACTCAGCGTCAAGATCATGCCCGAGGAATCCAGCCGCGTGGCGGCCATGATGGCCGGGCAGTTCGACATGACCCATCAGTTCCCGCCGCAGTTCATCGCGCAGGCCAAGGCCGCTCCGATGCTGACCGTGACGCCGGCAAAGCCGAACTTCCAGTTGCTCTATTTCGGCTTCAAGACAACGCGGCCGATGGTATCGGACAAGCGCGTGCGCGAGGCGATGAGCATCGCCATCAACCGCGCCGAGATTGCCAAGGGAGTGCTGCTCGGCAATGCCGATCCGGCCTTCACCATCGTCGATTCCGACGCGCTCGATCACGACGCCGGCACCAAGGGCATCGTGAAGGAGGACATCGAGCGCGCAAAAGCCCTGCTTGACGAAGCCGGCTGGAAGATCAGCAGCGACGGCGTCCGCGAGAAGGACGGCATCAAGCTACAGCCCAAGGTCTATTACACCCAGGCCGGCAACACGCCGCGGGTCGCCGAAGCGATCCAGGGTTACCTTCGCCGCATCGGTGTGCAGTGGCAGCTGCAGCCTTGGGACTCGACCATTGCTTCCGCCAAAATGGCCGAGCAGGACTACGAAATCTGGTCGGTGACCGTGCCGTATCTATCGGCCGGCGACCTCATGAACATCTACTTCGATTCCCGCAACATCCCGACGCCCAACCGGATGAACTGGAAGGACGCAGAGACCGACGACTGGCTGAAGCAGGGCCGCTCCGCGCTGACTGACACCGACCGCGCCAAATATTACGCGCTGGTGCAGCAGAAGGTGATGCGGGAGCATCTGTGGATGCCGGTGCTCAACATCAACATGGATCAGGTGGCCAATAAAAAGATCACCGACGCCAGGCCGCACATGATCTACCAGAATACTTTCTACAAAGGGTTGGACGTGTCGCGCCAGAAATAAGAAATAACAAGGGAGAGAACACGATGCGCAACATTTTGACGGGCATTGCGGCGCTGCTGGGAGCAACCGGAATGTGCGCGGCGGCCGAGGCGCAGACCTTGCGGGTAATGAAGTCGCTGGACGCGCCGCATTACGACGGCCAGCGCACGACCTGGTCGCCGACATCAGACATCGTCAACATGTTCCAGGATACGCTGGTGGCGCTCGACTGGGACGGCCAGACGACCATCCCCTACCTCGCCAAGTCGTGGACGATCAGCGAGGACGGCAGAACTTATACCTTCAAGCTGCGCGACGACGTGACGTTCTGCAGCGGCAAGAAGTTTACCGCCGCCGACGTCATCTACAGCTTCAAGCGGCTGAAGGATCCGGAAACCAAGGCGCCCTATGCCTGGCGCGCCGGCGAGATCAAGGAGCTGCGCGCGCCCGATCCCTACACCGTCGAATATGAGCTCAACGAGCCCTATTCCGAGCTGCTGCTGCAACTCACCATGTACACCAACGCGATCCACAATCAGGAGAGCGTGGAGCAGCTCGGCAAGGACTACGGCATCAAGGGCATCGACGGCACCGGACCCTGGTGCTTCGAGAGCTGGCAGCCGCGCACCGAAATCGTGCTGAAGCGCCACGACGCCTACAAATGGGGCCCTTCGATGTACCAGAACAAGGGTCCGGTAAAATTCGAGAAGCTCAGCATCAAGATCGTGCCCGAGGACGCCAGCCGCGTCGCCGCCATCATGGGCGGGCAGTTTGACCTCACCCACCAGGTTCCGCTGCAATTCATCGAGCAGGTCAAGGCTGCGCCCAACCTCACCGTCCAGGAAGCCAAGCCCAACTTCCAGCTGATGTATTACGGCTACAAGATCACGCGCCCGATGGTATCCGACAAGCGCGTGCGCGAGGCGATGAACATCGCCATCAACCGCGCCGACATCGTCAAGGGCGTCATGCTGGGCAATGCCGAGCCGGCGTTCACCTTCGTCGATCCCAAGGCGCTCGACTTCGCCGACAAGACCAAGGGCGTCATCAAGGAGGACGTCGAACGCGCCAAGAAGCTTCTCGACGAGGCCGGCTGGAAGGTCGGCAGTGACGGCATCCGCGAGAAGGACGGCATGAAGCTCGCGCCTCGTGTGCTGTTCACGCAGGTGTCCTACTTCCCACGCGTATCGGAGGCGATCCAGGGCTATATGCGCAAGATCGGCGTCGACTGGAAGATCGTCGGCTTCGATTCCACGATTGCACCGGCCGAGATGGGCAAGCAGGATTACGAACTGTGGACGGTGACGGTGCCCTATCTGTCGGCGGGCGAGTTGATGAACATCTATTTCAACTCGAAGAACATCCCCACCCCCAACCGCATGAACTGGAAGGATGCCGACACCGACGAGTGGCTGCGCGCCGGCCGCTCCGCATTGACCGACGCCGAGCGTGCGCTCAACTACGCGCGCGTGCAGGAGAAGGTGATGAGCGAGCATTTGTGGATGCCGGTGATGAACGTTGCCATGTACACCACCAGCTCGAAGAAGATGAAGGGCGTCAGGCCGCATATGCTCTATCAGAACACCTTCTACAAGGGACTGGATTACTCGTTCTGATGGACACGCTGCTCGAGGTTCGTGGACTGAAGACCCACTTCGCGACGGATCGCGGCCTGTTCCGCGCCGTCGACGGCATCAGCTTTAGCGTGCCTCGCGGACGCACCATCGGCCTGGTCGGCGAGTCCGGTTGCGGCAAGAGCGTGACCTCGCTCTCGGTGATGGGGCTGGTGCCGAGCCCGCCGGGCAAGGTCGAGGCCGAGGCGGTGCTGTTCGGCAATCGCGACGTGCTAAAGCTCACGGCCGACGAACGCCGCAAGCTGCGCGGCGGCAAGATGTCGATGATCTTCCAGGAACCGATGACCTCGCTCAATCCGGTCCATACCGTGGGCCAGCAGATCATCGAGGCGATCCTGGCCCACACCGCGATGACGCCGCGAGCGGCGCGGGCGCGGGCGATCGAAATGCTCGACCTGGTGCGGATCCCATCCGCGGCGCAGCGCATCGACGATTTTCCGCACAATATGTCCGGCGGCATGCGCCAGCGTGTCATGATCGCGATGGCGCTCTCCTGCGAGCCGGCATTGCTGATCGCCGACGAGCCGACCACTGCGCTCGATGTCACCATCCAGGCCCAGATCCTCGACCTCCTGAGCGACCTGCAGCGGCGTCTCGGTATGGCGATCCTGATCATCACCCATGATCTCGGCGTCATCGCCGAAGTCGCCGACCAGGTGCTGGTGATGTATGCTGGCCGCATCGTCGAGAGCGCCGACGTCAACGACCTGTTCGCCGATCCACAGCACCCCTATACGATCGGCCTGCTCGGCTCGATCCCGCGCATCGACGTCGACCGCAAGCGCCTCGCCACCATCGAGGGCACGGTGCCGAGCCCGAACAACCAGCCGGCCGGCTGCCGGTTCGCGCCGCGCTGTCCGTTCGCGGACCAACGCTGCCGGCTCGATCCGCCGCCATTGCGCGAGATCTCGCCCGGCCATCAGGTGGCGTGCTGGAAAGCTCCGGTCGAGGTGGCATCATGAGCGATGCCGCGAACACAGCGCCGGTTCTGCAGGTCGACAGCCTGGTCAAGCATTTTGCGGTCACGCGCGGCCTGATCCGCCGCAAGACGATCGGCCTCGTCCGCGCGGTCGAGGATGTCAGCTTCGAGATCGCCCGCGGTGAGACGCTGGCGCTGGTCGGTGAATCCGGCTGCGGCAAGTCGACCACCGGACGCCTGATCCTGCGCTTGATGGACCCGACCTCCGGCTCGGTGCGCTTCAAGGGCAAGGAAATCGCCGATCTCGACAAGGATGCGTTGCGCCGGATGCGCCGGCACATGCAGATCATTTTCCAGGATCCCTACGCCTCGCTCAATCCGCGCATGACCGTCGGCGAAATCCTGGCCGAGCCGCTGCGGGTTCACGAGATCGGCAACGATGCCTCGCGCGAGGCCCGCGGCCGTGAGCTCCTCGATATCGTCGGCCTGCTGCCCGAGCATGCCAGGCGCTATCCGCATCAGTTCTCGGGCGGGCAACGCCAGCGCATCGGCATCGCGCGGGCGCTCGCCGCCAATCCCGATCTGATCGTCTGCGACGAGCCGGTGTCGGCGCTCGACGTCTCGATCCAGGCGCAGATCGTCAACCTTCTGCAGAATCTGCAGCAGCGCTTTGGCCTTTCCTATCTGTTCATCGCCCACGACCTGGCCGTGGTGAAGCACATCAGCGACCGCGTCGCGGTGATGTATCTGGGAAAGCTGGTCGAAATCGCCGACAAGAAGACGCTCTATGACCGGCCGTTGCACCCCTATACCCAGGCGCTGCTCGCGGCGATCCCAAAACCCGATCCTGCCTTGCGCACCAAACGCGTGATGCTGCAGGGCGACGTGCCGAGCCCCTTCAAACCGCCGACCGGCTGCCGCTTCCACACCCGCTGCCCGCATGCGCAGGCGCGCTGCTCGGCCGAGGAGCCGGAGCTGCGCGAAGCCGCATCCGGCCATCGCGTGGCCTGTCATTTCTTTGAAACGATACCCGTACCAACCATTCTCGCGCGAGCCGGCCTGGCGACCGGAAAATTCGCCGAGCGGCTGGCGGCCTTCGAGGCGGCCAAACAGGGGCTGAAACCGGCAGACGCGCAGTTACCCGGCGTGTTCAATGGCGCGAATGGCGCCGCGCAACTCGGCTAGTCCCCGCAGACGCCCGATCGCGGTATAGCCGGGATTGGTACGCTTGGTTGCGGCGAGATCGTCGAGCATGCGATGGCCGTGATCCGGCCGGAACACGATCTGGTCGCTGGACGAACGTGTGCGGTTCTCGGTGAGCAGCGCTTTCAGCACCGCGATCATGTCGACGTCGCCGTCGAGATGATCGGACTCGAAGAACGACAGGCCGTCGGCCTCCCGCTTGGTCGCGCGCAAATGGGCAAAGCCGATCCGCGGCGCAAAGCGCCTGGCCATTGCGGGAAGATCGTTCTCCGCACGCACGCCGAGCGAGCCGGTGCAGAAGCAGATGCCGTTGGCTTTCGACGGCACGGCATCGAACAGCGCCTGATAGTCCTCTGCCGACGAGGCGATGCGCGGCAGGCCGAACAGCGGGCGCGGCGGGTCGTCCGGATGCAGCGTCAGCTTCACGCCAAGCCCTTCGGCGACCGGCGCCACGCGAGCGAGGAATTCGCTCAGGTGTTGGCGCAGCACGTTGGAATCGATGCCGCGATATTGCAGCAGCCGCTCACGGAACTGCGGAATCGTCAGCGGATCGGTGGTCGATCCCGGCAGCGCGCTGGCTATGTTGGTGACGATGTAGTCGATGTCGACCTGCGTCATCGCCTCAAAGACCTGCCTGGCCCGGCGCTGCGCAGCCTCGGAATATTCCGCGGGCGCCTCGGGGCGCTGCAGGATGTGCAGATCGAACGCCGCGAACCGGTCCTGGTCGAAGCGCATGGCCTTGGCGCCGTTCGGCAGCTCCCATTCGAGGTCGGTGCGGCACCAGTCCACCACCGGCATGAAATTGTAGCAGATGACCTTGATGCCGCTAGCCGCAACCGCCTCGAGGCTGGCGATCCACGCCTCGATCGAGCGCGTCGCCTTGCCCCCGAGCCGCTTCACGTCGTCAGGTATCGGAATCGATTCCACCACCGACCAAGTCAGCGGCGAGCGACCAGGCTGACTGTTCTCGATCAGGTTCTTGCGCTCTTCGACCGCTATGCGCGTCCAGGACTCCCCGATCGGCACCTGATGCAGCGCCGTCACCACATCGGTCGCGCCGGCCTGCCTGATATCGTCGAGCGATACGGGATCATTGGGCCCGTACCACCGCCATCCCTGCAGCATCATGGGCGATCTCCTGGATTACAATTGCAATCAAGCCGTCAGCACGACCTTGACGCTTTGCGAACGGTCGAGCGCCAACCGCACCGCGTCCGGCGCGACCGAGAGCGGACGTTGCGCTGTCACCAGCGACAGCACATCCACGCTGCCGTCGGCGATCAGCTCGACCGCAGTGAAGAATTCCGTCCCGAACCGGAACGAACCGCGGAGATCGATCTCCTTGGCCATCACCGCATTCGCCGGCACCGGGATCTGCCCGCCCGGCAAATTGCCGACCTGAACTACGACGCCGCCGCGCCTGACGGCTCCGATCGCGCTGGCAAGGCCCGCCGCGGTGCCCGAGACCTCGAACGCGACGTCGAACGGCTTTGCAGCCGCCTCCGCCTTCAGCGCTTCCTCGCCGCCGGAGATATCGACGACGTTGTTGGCGCCCAGCCGCGTGGCGAAGGCCAGCGGCGCCGCCGCGATGTCGACGACGGTCGTCTCAGCAATGCCTGCGCGCTGCGCGGCCAGCATGGTCAGGAGGCCAATCGGGCCGGCGCCGAACAGCACGGCGCGCTTGCCGGTGACGTCACCGGCGCGAGCGACCGCATGCAGGCACACGGCGAGCGGCTCGGCGAGCGCCGCCGCCTGATATGTGACGTGATCAGGGATCTTCACGCACTGCGCCGGAATAGCGTCGAAATAGGAAGCAAAGCCGCCCTGCATATGCGGGGTCTTCGAGGCCGAGCCCATGAAGAAGATGTTTTCGCAGAGATTGGGCCGGTTCTCGCGGCATGGCTTGCAATGGCCGCACCAGCGCGACGGATTGACGGCGACGCGATCGCCGACCTTCACGCCTTGCGCGGCGCCTGCGCTCTCCACCACCTCGCCCGCGATCTCATGGCCGAGTACGAGCGGCGAGGTCACGACGAAATCGCCGGTGCGGGCATGGCGATAATAATGCATGTCGGAGCCGCAGATGCCGCCCGCGCCGAAGCGGATACGCACCATGCCTGACGCGAGCGGATCGAGCGGCCGCTCGACCATGCGCAGATCTTCCGGGCCGAACAGCGTTGCGGCCAAAGCCATCGATGTCATTTTGAGAGTCCCATGTATTTTGGCAGCCAGAGCGTCAGCTCCGGGATGTAGGTGATGGCGACGAGCGCCAGGAGCAGCGGCACCAGCCACGGCAGGATCGCCATGGTCGTGCGCTCGACGGACAATTTTGCGACGCGCGCAAGCACGAACAGCACCATGCCGAGCGGTGGATGCAGCAGCCCAATCATCAGGTTCAGCGTCATGATCAGGCCGAAATGGATCGGATCGATGCCGAGCTTGAGCACAATCGGCAGCAGGATCGGCACCAGAATGGTGATCGCCGCGATGGTGTCGATGAAGCAGCCGACGAACAGGATCAGAATATTCGCCAGCAGCAGAAACACCCATTTATTCTGGGTGATCCCGAGCATCGCGTCCGTCAGCGTCTGCGCGGCCTGCGACACGGTGAGCAGCCAGGCAAAGATCGAGGCCGCGGTCACGATGAACAGCACGGACGCCGTGGTCTCGATGGTGTCGAAGGTTGCCTTCGCCACCGTCTGCAGCGTCATCGAGCGGTAGCGTACCAGCCCGAGGAACAGCGACCAGATCACCGCGGCAACCGCAGCCTCCGTCGGCGTGAACCAACCAAGCGTCATGCCGCCGATCAGGATGACCGGGGCCATCAACGCCATCACGGCGGAGAAATCGTAGTACCAGTCGAGCGCCAACAGCGCCACGAGGCCGATACCAACAGCCATGTTCACCGAGAGCCCGGCGACAACCAAAAGCCAGACGACCAGTGGGAATGCGAGCACGATGACGATCTCGAGACCGGCCGAGCCGATTTGCGGCCAGGAGAACGGCGTATCGCTGCCCCAGCGGTTCTTGTGTGCGAAGTACGCAACCGTCGCCATCATGGCCAGGGTCATGACCACGCCCGGAATCACGCCGCCGAGGAACAGCGCGCCGATCGAAACGTTCGCCATCATGCCGTAGATCACGAACGGCAACGACGGCGGGATGATCGGGCCGAGGGTTGCGGAAGCCGCGGTGACGCCGACGGCGAACTCGGTCGAGTAGCCGTGGTCCTTCATCGCCTTGATCTCAATGGTGCCGAGGCCTGCGGCATCCGCGATCGCAGTGCCGGACATGCCGGAGAAGATCACGGAGCCGACGATATTGACGTGGCCGAGCCCGCCGCGCATCCAGCCCACCAGCGCGACCGCGAATTTGTAGATGCGCCCCGTCACGCCCGCGATGTTCATGAGATTGCCAGCAAGAATGAAGAATGGCACGGCGAGCAGTGGAAAGCTCTCGACGCCAGCGATCATGCGCTGCGCCAGTGTCACGTCAGGCGTGATGCCGGTGACGAGAATGTAGACCAGCGACGACACCGCCATGGCCAGCGCGACCGGCAAGCCGACCAGCATCAGCAGGAGAAATCCCCCAAGCAGCAGCAGCATCGCCCTACCCTTCCGTTCCGTCGAATGCGCCGGGGCGCTCCAGAATCGAATAGCCCCGTCGCCAGTTCTCGACCGCGATCTGGATCGAGCGCACGAACATCAGCACGAAGCCGAGCACCACGGCGTAATAGACAAAACCTTTTTGGAATTTGATCGTGGTCATCCGCTCGTCGCCGATGATCTCTGTGAATTGCCAGACCAGCTTGATCGCGTAGCCGAAGAACGCGATCCGGATCACATCGATGACCGTCGAGAGCGCACGCCCCGCAGTATGCGGCAGATAACGGAACAGGAGATCAACCTGGATGTGCCGCGACAGCCGCACGCACATGGAAGAGCCGATGAAGACCACGCCGATCAGGCAGTAGGTCGCTATCTCCTCGGTCCAGGCATAGCTGTCGTTGAGGACATAGCGGGTGAAGAACTGCAGGAAGACCGATAGCGCCATGATCCAGAAGATCAGCAGCGCCAGCCAGTCCTCGGGCGCATATCCGCTGAGATCGGCGCCCTTGGGGACTTCGTCCTCGAAGGTGTGGGCGATCTCGTCCGCCGTGATTTGCTTGTGCACTTCAACCGTCGACATGCATTTATTCCCCAAGTAGGGTCGCGTGATTGCTCACGTCATTCCGGGGCGGCTCGGAGAGCCGAACCCGGAATCTCGAGATTCCGGGTCGACGCTAATGCGTCGCCCGGAATGACGACTTCGTCGTCACTTCACCGCCTGGATGCGCTCCCAGTCGGCCTTGCGGTAGTCGAAGCTCTCGAAGCTCACGGTCTTGAGCACGGTGTCGCGGAACTCGTCCTTGTTGACCTCGGTCACCGTCAGGCCCTTCTGCTTGAAGAAATCGACCAGCTTGGCTTCGTTGGTCTTGATCTCCGCGGTTGCTTTCGCGGCCGCCTCCTGGGCGACGTCAGTGAAGATCTTGCGGTCTTGTTCCGAGAGCTTCTTCCAGAGGCCACTGGCGATGACGGTGTTGAGGTGATCGACGATGTGGCCGGTCAGCACGATGTGCTTCTGCACTTCGTAGAACTTCTTGGCTTCAATCGTGGTGAGCGGGTTTTCCTGGGCTTCCACGGTGCCGTTCTGCAGGGCGAGATAGACTTCGGCAAACGCGATCGGCGCGGTGTTGGCGCCGCAGGCGCGCGGCATCGCCAGATAGGCCGGCACGTCGGGCACGCGCATCTTGAGGCCCTTCATGTCGGCACAGGCCTTGATCGGCTTGTTCGACGAGGTCTGGCGCACGCCGTAATAGGTCACCGCCAGGATGCGATGGCCGGTCTTGTCCTCATAGCCCTTGGCCAGCTCCTTGAAGACGTCGCTCTTGGTGTAGGCCAGCAGATGATCGGCATCGCGGAAGGTGTAGGGATAATAGGTCACGCCAATCGGCGGAAAGCTCTTCGCCGCGAAGCTCGAGCCCGAGATGATCATGTCGACCGAGCCGAGCGAGAGCCCCTGGTTGATGTCGGTTTCCTTGCCGAGCTGCGAAGCCGGATAGACGTCGATCTGGTAGCGCCCGTTGGTGCGCTTGCCGATTTCACCTGCGGCCCAGACGGAAGCGGTGTGGAACGGCTCGGAAGTTTCGTAGACGTGAGCCCATTTGAGTTTGGTCTGCGCCATGCCCGAAGTGGTCGCGGCCAACAGCGCGGCAGCAGACGCAGCTGATACAATCGTTAATTTCTTCAACACGTGAATTTCCTCCGTTGCTACAATTTGCTTTTGTTACTCAACCGGCTCGGCACTTCGCCGAGCCGTTCGAATCCGTATAGTTCAGCCGCTCGCCCGCACGCGGGAAGCGGCTGATGCTTCAGCTCCGAAATTTTGCGCGAAGCGGTCTTGCGAACGCGCTAGATGCTCGCGCATCGCCACGCGCGCCGCATCCGGATCACGGGCGACAATGGCATCGCGGATCGCGCGGTGCTCGGCCAGCGCGGCATTCCAGGATGCCGGGTTTTCGAAATAGTGCGCGAGCTTGGCGAAGTAGGGATTGAGCCGCTGGTCGAACAATTCGCCGACCACGCGGACCAGCACGGCGTTGTCGAGACATCCGGCGACCGCGACATGAAACGCGCGATCGTGAATCATCGAGGCTTCGCCGGGATGCTGCACGGTGGCCATTGCTTCGAGCGATGCGTCGATGCGCGATATATCTTCTGGCGTAGCCACCCGCGCCGCCTGCTCGGCAATAGCGCCTTCGAGGAATTCGCGGGCACGCAGCAGCTCGAACGGGCCTTCGATCTCGGCCGCCGCCGGCAAGGGCGGCGCCAGCGTCGCCGGTTCGCTGACATAAATTCCGGAGCCGACGCGAATCCGCACCCGGCCCTCGACTTCGAGCGCGATCAACGCTTCGCGCACCGTCGGCCGCGACACTTTCAATTGTTCGGCAAGATCGCGTTCGGTGGGGAGACGGCTGCCCACGCGGTATTCGCCGCTGTCGATCAAGGCGCGAAGCTGATCGGCAACCTGGCGATAAAGGCGTCGCGCTTCCACGGCTTCGAGCGGCACGCTCGGCTCCCTTGACGATCCCCTGAGTGAATCGATTCTTCTTGCTTTGATCGGGCCAAGGCCAATACATCTGGACAATTGGCCTTACCAATTGACCAAAGATTGATAGATTGAATCCCCTATGTCAAGCGAAACGCCAAAAATCCCGCCATCTGGCTCGAAAGACGGCGATTTTCGCCTCTGCAATGCCAACCTTCGCCGGCTTCCCGGCCAGATCCGGCAGCCGGCCTATGACCGCTCTCTGATCTCGCCGGGCATTGTCCATCTCGGAATTGGCGCGTTTCACCGGGCGCACCAGGCGGTGGTGATCGACGACCTCTTGGCCGGTGGCGCGATGGATTGGGGAATCGTTGGGGCGAGCCTGCGCAGCCCCACGACACGCGATGCCCTCGCCCCGCAGGACTGCCTCTACACACTCGCTGTTCGTTCCGGCGCAGGCACCGATCACCGGATCATCGGCTCGGTGCTCGCCAGCGAAGTCGCGCCCGAGAAACCTGGGCAGTTGATCGCGCTCATGGCCAACCCGGCGACGCGCATCGTTTCGCTGACGGTCACCGAGAAGGGCTACTGCCATACGCCGCAGACCGGCGATCTGGACGAGCATCATCCCGACATCGTTCACGACTTGCAGAATCCGGGCACGCCGCGCTCGGCCGTCGGATTCCTGGTAGTCGCGCTGGCGCGCCGGCGGATCGCCGGCGCAGCTCCCTTTACAGTTCTGTCCTGCGACAATCTCTCCGCCAACGGCCATACCGTCGGGCGCATCGTGACGCAGTTCGCCGCCTTGCGATCGCGCAATCTCGCCAAATGGATTGAAACCGAGGTCGCCTTCCCTTCGACCATGGTGGACCGGATCGTGCCGGAGACGACGGAAGCCGATCGCGCTGCGGTTTCCTCCGCGCTCGGGATGACCGATGCATGGCCTGTCGTCACCGAGCCGTTCACGCAGTGGATCGTCGAAGACCACTTTCCGGGCGGACGGCCGGACTTCGCGGCCGCAGGCGTGCAACTGGTTCCCGACGTCACGCCGTTCGAGCACATGAAACTGCGGCTGCTCAACGCCAGCCACTCGGCGCTCGCCTATCTCGGCTATCTCGCGGGCTTTGAGACCATCGCGGCCACCATGACCGACGAGCGCTTTGCCGCGTTTGCCTTGCGGGTGATGCAGGACGCGGCGCCGACGCTGGCGATGCCCGAGGGGACCGACCTTGCGGCCTACAGCGCTTCGCTGCTGAAGCGTTTTTCCAATCCGGCTCTGCACCATCGCACCTGGCAGATCGCGATGGATGGATCGCAGAAACTGCCGCAACGGCTGCTCGCCACGATGCAGGACCGCCTGCGGATGGGACTGCCGATCGATACCCACGCGCTCGCAGTCGCAGGCTGGATGCGTTACGTCACCGGGACCGACGAACAGGGCCGCGCGATCGACGTACGCGATCCGCTTGCCGCGAAGCTAAAGGCCATCGCCGAGAGCGCGGGTCCGGTCGCGGACCTGCTTGCTCCCGCATTGCTGGAAGTGGAACAGATCTTTGGCACGCTGGGCGCCGATCCTCGCATGCGCAGCGCCGTTACCGACGCGCTGGAAAAACTGTTCGAGGTCGGCGCGCAACAAGCCGTACGGACGTTTCAGGCAGCATGATCGGCAGATCAGAACTACCGCAGCCGCCGTTCGTTTCGGAAACTCAGCAGGCTACGGCGACAACAAGGTCCTGGTGAGTTGGTGATCGGGATCGGCGAGCCCGTCGATGACATCGAAATGATGCCGGCCCGGCTCTTCGATCACGCGGGTTTTCGCTCCGAGCCCGGTCCAGATGTTGGCGAGGAGCGCGTTCTGGCGGACGAATTCCGGGCGCTCGGCGCTGCCCACCCAGCACGTCACGCGCGCATCCTGCATCGGCTCCAGCAATGCGGGGCTTTCCGCGCGCGCCTCGGCCTCATCGATCCGCAGCTCCGTATTCATGGCGGCCTTCATCAGCGGACGAAGATCATGAAGGCCGGAGATCGAGACGGTGTGGCTGATGCGCACCTTGATATCGCCCGGGAGCGGCGACGTCGCCGAAATCATGCGCGTCACCAGGTGCCCGCCGGCGGAATGGCCGGCCAGAAGAAGCCGGCCTTCGATCATTGCGGCGGCGCACTCGACGGAAGCGGCAATTTCGCGCGTGATCTCGGAGATGCGCACAGCCGGGCACAGCGTGTAGGAAGGCATCGCCACCGCGTAGCCGCTATCAACCGATCCACGCGCGAGATGCGACCAAAAGCTCTTGTCGAGCGCCTTCCAGAATCCGCCATGGACGAAGATGACCAGACCCTTGGGCCGGCCTTCGGGCCTAAAGAGATCGAAGCGGTTTCGTGCGCCCTCGCCATAGCTGATATCGAGCGTCGCGCGGCCCTGGAGTGTGTCGCGATAGGCCTGCGCGGGCTGCACCCACGCGGCCGGCCAGCGGTCGCCGCCTGGAATGTTCGGAGCATTCGCATAGGCGTCGCTCCAGTCGGAAATCTGATGAAAAATCACGCGGGTTCTGCTTCCATTCGAACTTGTGGGTCGGGCCGGGATCGATGTACGCGCGCAACCAGTCTATACCGGGAAGCGCGCCTCCCGCCATAAATTTTAAGCTTGAAATAATCGATGTCAGCGCGAATAATTCCAGGGGGCGCGGAACAGGGAATGACATGACCGATTTCACGCGAACAAAATCCCGGTTCGCCATCCCCGACGGTGTGATCTATCTGGACGGCAATTCGCTCGGTCCCCTGCCCGTTGCAGCCGCCGATCGCGTCGGTCGCATGATATCGGAGGAATGGGGCAAGCACCTCATCAAGGGCTGGAACGTCGCCGGGTGGATGACGCAGCCGCGGCGTATCGGTGACCGCATCGGCCGGTTGATCGGCGCTGCCGACGGGACGGTGGTGGTAGGCGATACGCTGTCCATCAAAGTCTACCAGGCGCTGGCTTCGGCGCTCGAGCTCAATCCGTCGCGGCGCGTGATCCTGTCGGACACCGGCAACTTTCCTTCCGATCTCTACATCGCCAGCGGTCTGCTTGAATCGCTCGACCGTGGCTACGAGTTGAAGGTCGTGGCCCCCGAAGACGTCGAAGCCGCCATCGACGAGACCATCGCGGTGCTGATGCTGACCGAGGTCGACTATCGCACCGGCCGGCTGCACGACATGCGCGCGCTGACACGCAAGGCGCATGCCGCCGGCGCGCTGACGGTCTGGGATTTGGCGCATTCCGCGGGCGCGCTTCCGGTCGAGTTGGAAAATGCCGAAGCCGATTTCGCCGTTGGCTGCACCTACAAATACCTCAATGCCGGTCCCGGTGCGCCGGCCTTCATCTATGTCGCGCCGAAGCACGCCGATACGGCGCGCCCGGCGCTTTCCGGCTGGATGGGTCATCATGCGCCCTTTGCCTTTGACCTCGACTATCGGGCCGGGCCGGGCATTGAGCGAATGCGGGTCGGTACGCCCCCGATCATTGCGATGGCCGCGCTCGACGCCGCCCTCGACGTCTGGGACGGCGTCAGCATGACCGACGTGCGCCAGGCATCGATCGCGCTCGCCGACCTGTTCATCCGCGAAGTCGAATCACGTTGTCCCGAATTGACGCTGGCTTCGCCGCGGGACGGAAAGCGGCGCGGCAGCCAGGTTTCGTTTCGTCACCCGGAGGGCTACGCGATCATGCAGGCACTGATCGCGCGCGACGTGATCGGCGACTTCCGCGCGCCGGACATGATGCGCTTCGGCCTTACGCCGCTCTACATCGGAGAAGCCGAGGTTCGCGCGGCAGTCGACATCATCGCCGACGTCCTGACCAATCGCCGCTGGGATACCGCGGAATACCGCAAGAAAGCACTCGTAACATGACCGGCAAGCCCGACGAGCCCCCGCGTGAGGGAGCCCAGATGTCGTTCGAAGGGCGGATGTCCTACAGCGATTATCTGCATCTGGAACGCGTTCTGGACGCGCAAGAGCCGCTGTCGGACGCGCATGACGAACTGCTGTTCATCATCCAGCACCAGACGTCCGAACTCTGGATGAAGCTGGCCATCCACGAAATCCGTTCCGCCATCAAGGCGATCCGCCACGACCAGTTGCAGCCCGCCTTCAAGATGCTGTCGCGCATCGCCCGGATCTTTGAGCAGCTCAATACCGCCTGGGACGTGTTGCGGACGATGACCCCCAGCGAATATTCGGAGTTTCGCGATCAGCTCGGGCAGTCCTCGGGTTTCCAGTCATACCAGTACCGCGCGATCGAGTTCCTCGCCGGCAATCGCAATCTGGCGCTGCTGGGCCCGCACGCCCACCGCGCCGACATCACGGCCAAGCTCGAGGAAATTCTCGCCGAGCCGGGCCTCTATGACGAGGCGCTGCTGCTATTGGCGCGCAATGGTTTTGACATCGGCGAAGACGCACGCCGAACCGACTGGCGCGTCAAGCGCACGCCGAACGACGAGGTTTTGGCGGCCTGGAAGACCGTCTATGCGTCGCCGGCAAAACACTGGATGCTCTACGAGCTTGCGGAAAAGCTGGTCGATTTCGAAGACTATTTCCGCCGCTGGCGCTTCAACCACGTCACGACGGTCGAGCGCATTATCGGCCTGAAGCGCGGGACCGGCGGCACGTCGGGCGTCTCCTACTTGCGCAAGATGCTCGAGGTCGAACTTTTTCCGGAACTCTGGAAGCTGAGAACAGAGCTTTAAGACGACACCCTGACAAGGGGGTTTCAGCGCGGCACCACCGCCGTCGCCTCGATCTCGACGCGGGCTTCCTTCTCGACCAGGCGCACCACCTGCACCAGCGCCATCGCCGGGTAATGCGCGCCGAAAATCTCGCGATAGACGCGGCCGAGCTCCTTCAGGCTGGCGAGATATTCCTCGATGTCGACGACATACCAGGTTAGCCGCACCAGGTGCTCTGGCTTGGCGCCGCCCTCGGCAAGAATTTCGGCAATGTTGGAAAACGTCTGGCGCACCTGCGCGACGAAGTCCGGCGCCAGATGCCCTTGGGTGTCCCAGCCGATCACGCCGCCGGTCACCACAAGCCGGCCATCGGCGGCCATGCCGTTGGCGTAGCCTTTCGGCATCGGCCAGCCGCTCGGCTGCAGCACTTGCGGGGTGGACGTCGGGGTATCGGTCTTTGTATCGGTCTTGGGATGAGGCACCACGCTCAGCGTGGGGCCCTTGGGGGCAGTCACCGGCTTTTCTCCATCAGGGTTACAACTTATTCCGCGGCGACGCCTGGCGACGCCGGGCTAGCCGCAGCCATCTGCCTCAGCGCAAAGCGCCGGAGCTTGCCGGTTTCGGTCTTCGGCAATTGCGCGACATATTCGATCGCGCGCGGATATTTATACGGCGCAATCGCCTGTTTGACATGATCCTGCAACGCCTGCGTCAGCGCGGCATCGGCTGCCGCGCCGCCCGCCAGAACCACGTAAGCCTTGACGATCATGCCGCGCGCCTCGTCGGGCGCGCCGACCACGCCGCATTCGGCGACGGCCGGATGCGACAGCAGCGCTGCTTCGACCTCGGGACCGGCGATGTTGTAGCCGGAAGAAACGATCATGTCGTCCGAGCGGGCGACAAAGGACAGCCGCCCATTGGCGTCGCGAACAAAGGAATCGCCCGTCAGATTCCAGCCGTCGCGCACATAGTTCGATTGCCTCGCATCCGCGAGATAGCGACAGCCGGTCGGCCCGCGCACCGCAAGCTTGCCGACGGTACCATCTGGCAATTCGTTCATGTCGTCGTCGACGATCTTCGCCTCGTAACCTGCGACCGGCCGTCCTGTCGTCCCGGCGACGGCGTCACCGACGCGGTTGGTGATGAAGATGTGGAGTAGTTCCGTGGAGCCGATGCCGTCGAGAATGGTCTTGCCGGTCTTGCGGGTCCAGCTTTCGAACACCGGCGCCGGCAACGTCTCGCCGGCGGAAACCGCCAACCGCAGCGACGACAGGTCGGCGCCGTTGTCCATCGCCGTCATCATCACACGGTACGCGGTGGGCGAGGTAAAGCAGATCGTCGCCTTGTAGGTCTCGATGATCTTGATCATCTCGGGCGGCGACGCGTTTTCCAAGAGCGTCGCCGTCGCGCCGAACCGCAGCGGGAAGATCGCCAATCCTCCGAGCCCGAAGGTGAAGGCCAGCGGCGGCGACCCGACGAAGACATCATCCTCGGTAACGTTGAGGACTTCACTCGCATAACCGTCGGCCACGATCATAAGATCGCGATGGAAATGCATCGTCGCCTTGGGCTCACCCGTGGTGCCGGAAGTGAATCCCAATAGCGCGACGTCGTCGCGTCCTGTTTTCACGGCGTCGAACTTCACCGGCTTGTTCAGCGCCACCCGGTCGAGCTCGGCATCGTGGTTGGAGGTACCGTCGAAATTCACCACCTGCTTGAGGAATCGGCTGGTCTTCGCGCAGGCGACCAACTCATCGGCAATGCGGCTGTCGGTCAGCGCCAGTGCAATCTCCGCCTTGTCGACGATCTTGCTCAACTCGCCCGCGCGCAGCATCGGCATGGTGTTGACGACGACGGCGCCGGCCTTGGTGGCCGCCAGCCATGCCGCAACCAGCGCCGGGTTGTTGCCGGAGCGGATCAGAACGCGGTTGCCGGGCTTGACGCCGTAGTTCTCCACCAGCGCATGCGCTAGGCGGTTGGACCAGTCGGCCAGCTCCTTGTAGGTGCGCTGGCGCCCGTTGCCGATCAGCGCGATCCGGTCGCCCCAGCCTTTTTCGACGATCCGGTCGGTCAGCTCGACCGCGGCATTGAGATATTCCGGATACTGAAACTCCGGCCGGTCGAGCAGCAGATCCGGCCATTGTTCTGATGGCGGCAGGTTTCGCCGCGCAAAATCGTCAACATGGCCCGACGGGCCAAGAGACCGGCTAGCGGTCCGGCTGGGAGTTCTACCTGACATTTTCATCTCCCTCGCTTCCAACGAAAGGCTCGAGATCAATATCGAGGACGCCCGGCAACGCCGTCTCGCAAATCATTTTAGGCTTAAAACAATTTTTCGCAAGCGCGGAATCAGGATCGCGCCTTCCTGCCCGCAGGGGTTACCCCCTGCAGGGAACCTGCCTCTCAAGCTGCCCGATAGGCGGGCGCCGCGGCGAGGAAGCGGCCATAGGCCGCGGCATCGGGCGGGGTGAATTTCTCCACCAGCGGATTAGCCCGCCGGCCGGACACGCCGATATCGGCGAGCAATTCGTCAAAATGCTTGAAGTGATAGGGTGCGACGCACAGCCCGCCATAGACACCGGCCGCCGGCCGCTCGACGCGCCTGAAGTGCAGCATCATCTCGATGTTGTCCTGCATTTCCTTAAGCGTGGGCTGACGCGCCAATTGGCCATCGGCGTAACGCACCAGCCAGTTCGCCGCGAGGTCCGCGCACAACACCGTGCAGAAACTCGAGTTGAAGCCGACGAATCCCATTTCCGGCAGGTCTGGATTGGCGATCAGGCGATAGAGCCGATACTGCCCGTCGGAATCGACGAGTTTTTCACGGTATGCCTGCGGCAGGAACGGCACGCCTAATTTATAGCCGATCGCGAGCACGGCGACGTCAGCCTGGACGCGCTGCCCGCCGGTCATCACGATGGAATTGCCCTCGTAACGTTCGAAGCTGCCTCTGATAGCCTTGATACGGCCGTCGGCGACCATCGGAAAGAATCCGGGCGTTGCGATCGGCACCGAGCAGTTGACGCCATCCTCGATCCGCTCCTTCGGCACCATGTCGCACTTGCCGAGCCTGAGCTGAACCTTCAGGAGACTCTCCAGCCCGCGCCAATTGGCCCAGACAAACGGCTTTGCGACCGCATGGGCAAACCGCGACATCGCGCCGATGCCCCAGCTTTTGAACATCTCCTCCTGCGCGCGGATGTAGAGAATGCGTTTGAAGTTGACGAGGCCGCCGATGAAATAGGGAATCCGCCACACCGGCTCGCGGTACACCAGCGTGACTTCGGCGGCGCCGGAATTGACCGCGTTGACGGCAATATCCGTCGCCGATTTCGAACCGCCGAGCACGACAACCCTGCGGCCCTTGGCAATATCAGGATCGTTGTATTTCGAGGAGTGCAGGATGCGCCCGCCCTGCGCCTTGAAGGCGTCTTCGCCGGGCAGACTAAGCGTCTGCGGCTCGTTGAACTGCCCGGTGCAGACCGCGACGAAATCGAAATCTGCGTGGCTGGTGCTGCCATCCGGCCCGCGCAGGTCGAGCCGCCATCCCGGTTTCGAGTCCGGCCGACGGTCCATCTGCACCACCGTCGTGTTGAAGCGGATCGCGCCGAGGAGATTGTTGTCCTTTGCGTATTCGGTCAGATAGGCATGGACCTGCGGCCCCTTCGGCCATTCCGGATAGGAATCCGGCATCGCCTTGTCGGTGTAACGATAGAGATCCTTCGGGCTTTGCGTTTGCACCTCGGGATAGGATCGCGCCGGCTCCCAGACGCCGCCAAGATCGCCGCTGCGCTCAATGATCGTGATCTGATGACCGCGCGCGGCGAAAGCTTTTGCAGCCGCCAAACCCGATACGCCAGCGCCGATGATACAAACCTGTTTCTGCCTGATCATGACAACTCTCCCGCAAGGATTGGCCTGGACTCGATTGTTGTGCTCTACTCGTTCGCCTCGGGCGGCAGGAAGTTCACTTCATGCTGCGCCGAGATCCGGACCACCTCTGCGGGGTCGGTCAGATTGTGGAGCTGGTTGAACAGCGCCTCGAGCTTCTGCATCGGCGACACCCAGAACAGCGCGCGCGCCGGCTTGTCGGATTTGTTGAAGTAGCCATGCGGGATGCCGCGCGGCATCCGGACAAGGTCGCCGGCCTTGGCCTGCACCCAGACGCCGTCGAGCTTGAGGTCGAGGGTGCCCTCCTGCACCAGGATGAATTCATCCTGCGTCGGGTGGACATGCACTGGCACGAACTGGCCGGGCTCGCTGTTGGTCTCGAAGGCAAAGGTCGAATCGGTGACCGCCTTGGGGAAGTAGACCTGACCCAGGATGTTCCAGGTCTTGCCGCCATAGCCGGTGCCGTTGGCGGTGATGCCTTTTTCGAGCGCTGCCATTGTCATCTCCTGTATCGCGGGTTGATGTGGTTGCGACGTTGCGAATGGTCCGCGCAGGCTGGATCGGGCCGCGGCGACCGTCTAGCCGCAAAACGAATCTGCGCGACCCGGCAACGAAAATTTCGGATTGTTGCGGCGCGAAATGAACGGGAGGCTGCGTGATCGCACCGGCTGCCTTCCGATCAGGCACCAGCGGCCACCAAATCGCCTTTCCAACCCGGTCGCCGGCAGATATTATAGGCTTCAAATAATGCGGAGAGCCGGGCCGTGGCGACGGGCACCAGCATTGTCAGGCATGATCCGACGGTTCGGCTGACCGCGTTCAACCGCGTTTCGACCGACAGTGTCGATGCTGCCGCCGACGCGGTCGGGCGGATATTCTGCCCGCATCGACTGACGCCCGAACACAACACGTCACCCGAATTCTTTGCTCTGCACAACAGCGCGGTCTTTGGCGGCCTGTCCGTCAACTATGTCGCCTATGGCGGATCGGTGTCGATTGATCCCGGCTGTCTTGAGCGCTTCTTCCTGCTGCAAATTCCCGTGCACGGCGCAGCGCGGATCCGAACCGCTTCGCACGATATCGCAACCACTCCCGGCACCTGCGCTTCGCTGTTATCGCCGACGATTCCCACGCGGATGACCTGGGAGAGCAATTGCGCCCAGATCATCGTGCTGGTCGATCGCCGTCTCCTGGAGCAGCGGTCCGCGGCGCTGTCGGGCCAGCCGACGGCCGCGGTCGAGTTCGAGCCGGCGATCGATCTCTCCTCCGCAGCCGGCCGGGCACTTCAGTCGCGGATTTTGGAGTTCGTCGATCTCGCCGAACGGCTTGGACCGCAACGGCCGCTTTCGCCGATAGCGGCTACCGATCTGCGCGAGACGCTGTTGAGCGGCTTGCTCCGCGGCCAGCGCCACAGCGCGAGCGACGCGATCGAACGGTTTGGCGGCCGGGCCGAAGCGCTGCCGCAATCGTTACGGCGGGCACGCGAATTCCTCTCTGCGCATGCGGACGAGCCGCTCGACCTCTCAGAGCTTGCTTCAGCCGCCGGCACAGGCATCCGTGCGCTGCAACTCGGCTTCCAGCGGCACTTTAGAACATCAATCTCGGAGATGCTGCGCGACATCCGCCTTGCGCATCTCAACGGCAGATTGACCGCCGCCTGCCCTGACGACAGCATCACCGACATCGCATTCGAGCTCGGGTTTACCCATCTCAGCCGAATGGCCAGCGCCTATCGCGCCAAATTCGGCGAGACGCCCTCGGCGACCCTGCGCAGGATGCACTAACGCGTCATCTCAAGATTATGGCTCGTCATGCCCGGCCTTGTGCCGGGCATCCACGTCTTTATTCCCATCGAGCAAGAAAAGACGTGGATGGCCGGGCATAGGCGAGCGGAAGCGACGCCGTCCTTCAGACGGCTATGCCCGGCCATGACGGAAAATGATTCATTTCATCCTTCCCGCGCAGCCTCAGCCCGTCCGCGCCTTCGCGGATTTCTGCGCCGACGCCTTGGTCTTGGCCAACAGGCGCATCAAATCTCGAACATCCTTTGGTGTCAGGTCGCCGAAAACATCGGCGATCCATAATTCGTGTTCCGCCGCCATCTTGCGGAATTCGACGCGGCCAGCCTTGGTCAGGCGGATCACCTGAACGCGGCGATCGGCGTCCGACGTGCGGCGATCGAGATGCCCGGACTCGACGAGGCGCTCGACCAGGCCGGTGACGTTGCCGTTCGAGACCATCATCCGCTTGGAAACGTCTGACAGCGTCATGCCCTCCGGCACCTTGTCGAGCTGGGCCATCAGATCGAATCGCGGCAGCGTGACGTCGAAGCGTTCGCGCAGGCGGCTGCGCACCTCGCCCTCGATCAGGGTCGTGCAGGTCAGCAGGCGAAGCCACAGCCTGAGCTCATCGCCATGATGTTCCGGCAGTTCGACGGCCTTGGTCTCTGAATCGAGGGTCATGATGCAAATCTTGTCCGGCTTGGGTGTTCGGCGATCCGAACAGAGCGCAGCTCTGCGATCATTGCCCAGATTTCTTTAGGTTTCAAGCAATTGGCGCATGGCTTGCATGGAAGCGTTCTGCTTGCAGGTGCAGTCGACGTCAGAATAAGCTGCGCTTCAAGCATCTGGCGTGGCGTGAGTTTCGGCCGCAGAGGCGAAACGGAGGAATAATCATGAAGCAGTCGTTGAAGCTGACGGGACTTGCCGTTGTGTTGGGTGTTGCCGCGGCTCCCGCCGCAGCGCAGGAGAAAATCAAGATCGGCGTGATCACGACCTTGTCCGGCCCGGCAGCCGTGCTCGGCCAGCAATCCCGCGACGGCCTCCAACTCGCAATCAAGGATCTCGGCGGCAAGATGGGCGGCAAAGACGTCGAGGTCGTTGTCGTCGACGACGAACTCAAGCCCGATGGCGCCGTGACCAAGGCCAAGGGCCTGCTCGAGCGCGAGAAGGTCGATTTCGTGGTGGGGCCGATCTTCTCCAACATTTTGCAGGCGATTCACCGGCCGGTGACCGAGAACAAGACGTTCCTGATCAGCCCGAACGCCGGGCCGTCGAGCTATGCCGGCAAGGAGTGCAACCCGTTCTTCTACGTGACCTCCTACCAGAACGACCAGGTTCACGAGATCCTCGGCAAGGTCGCGCAGGATCGCGGCTACAAGCGCATGTATGTGCTGGTGCCGAACTATCAGGCCGGCAAGGATTCGGCGGCCGGATTCAAGCTCGATTACAAGGGCGAGATCGCGGAGGAAAGCTACACGCCGCTCGGCACGCTGGATTTCCAGGTCGAGTTGACCAAGATCGCCTCCTCCAAGGTCGATGCTCTCTTCACCTTCATGCCGGGCGGCATGGGCGTTGGCCTCGTCAAGCAGTACCGGCAGGCCGGCCTTGCCGACAAAATCCCGGTGCTGTCAGCGTTCACCGTCGATGAATCCACCCTGCCCGCGCAGCAGGATGCCGCCGTCGGCATGTTCGGCGGCGCCAACTGGGCACCCGACATGGACAACCCGCAGAGCAAGAAGTTCGTCGCCGCTTACGAGGCTGCCTACAACAGCGTGCCCGGCACCTACGCGATGCAGGGCTATGACACGGCCTTGCTGATCGACAGCGCGGTGAAGGCGGTGAAGGGCGATCTGAAGAACAAGGAAGCGGTGTCGGCGGCGCTGAAGAAGGCCGAGTTCGCCTCGCTGCGCGGCGACTTCAAGTTCAACGTCAACGGCTATCCGATCCAGAATTTCTATCTGACCAAGGTCGCCAAGCGTCCAGACGGAAAATTCCAGACCGAGATCGTCGAGAAGGTGTTTTCCAACTACGGCGACCGTTACGCCAAGGACTGCGCGGCCAAATAACAGGAGGGAACAAGACGATGAAAACCGAAATCGCCGGCATCACCCGCGCCAACGAGGGCATTCAGGGAATTTCCTGGAGCATTCTCGGCCAGACCTATGTGCCGAAAAACGTCACCGAGCATTCCTTCTCCTGGCACGCGACGTTCCCGCCCGATACCTTCGTGCCGCCGCATATTCATCCGGACCAGGACGAATATCTCTATATCCTCGAGGGTCAGCTCGACTTCTTCCTCGACGGCGCCGACACGCAGGCGACCCCGGGCGATCTGGTGCGGCTGCCGATGGGCAAGCCGCACGGCATCTTCAACAAGTCCGGCCGCACCGCAAAAACGTTGTTCTGGGTGTCGCCGACACGGCGGCTCTATGATCTGTTCTGGGCGATCCACAACATGAAGGAGCAGACGCCGGACGCGGTGGTGGCGCTCGCGGCCGAGCACAACATCCACTTCCTGCCGCCGCCTCCGGGGGCGTGAGGCGTTCAGGTTCGTAGCCCGGGTGGAGCGTCGCGAAACCTGGGACCGCTGCTGCTGAACGAACCCCGGATTTCGCTTCGCTCCATCCGGGCTACGGGTTTGATTACCCCCGAACTGCGGCCAATCCCAGCGGCGGCGCCGCAAAGCCGGCCTTGGAAGCATAACCGCGGACGATCGCCTCGCGCTGGGCGTGGCTCAGCACGTTCTCGATATCGCTAAAGCCATCCGGCGCCAATTGCTCGACGGCGTCGATTACGCCTTCGGGACCGCCGCGGCGATTCGCGCGCACGATCTCCGCCGTCATCGGCAGGCGCTTCTGCTCATAGGCCACCAGCGCCTGACGCGGATGTTCGCTACGCGCCAGTTCGTCGGCCAGCGCACGGGCATCGAGAATCGCCTGCGACGCGCCGTTCGATCCGACCGGATACATCGGATGCGCGGCGTCGCCGAGCAGTGTCACCCGGCCCCAGGTCCAGTATGGCAGCGGATCGCGGTCGCAGCACGGATATTCATAAAATTCCGGCGTCGCCGAGATCAGGCTGCGCACGTCGACGTGCGGCACCTTGAACCGCTCGACATGCGGCATCAGTTCCTCGCGCTTGCCGGGCCGCGACCAATCCTCGCGGCGCGGTGGCGGCGCGTTACCGTCGCCGATCCTCACCATGACGGCCCAGTTGGTCAGCCGGCTCGACGGGCTCGATCCTTCCGCAATCGGATAGATCACCACTTTGGCGTTCAGCCCGCCGGCCACGATCATCGAGCGGCCGGTCAGGAACGCCGGCCAGTCGCGCGCGCCGCGCCACAGCATCAGCCCGTTCCAGCACGGCGGCCCCTCGTCCGGAAACAGCACCTCGCGTACACGCGAATGAATGCCGTCGGCGCCGATCAGAATATCGCCGCGCGCGGTTTTGACATGGGCGCCGCTGCGGTCGAAGAAGTGCGCGACCACACCGCCCTCATGCTGCGCGAATGCGCCGAGACGGCAGCCGGTGTGGATCGCCTCATGACCAAGCCGTTCCTCGACGGCGCGGTGGATCACGCTCTGCAGGCGGCCGCGATGAACCGAGAATTGCGGCACGTCGTGGCCGGCATCGAGCCCGCGCGGCTCGCGCCAGACTTCCTGGCCGTGGCGGTTGAGGTAATACAATTGATCGGTGCGGATGGCGGCCGCATCGAGCCGGTCCAATAGCCCGAGGCCCGTCAATTCCCTGATCGCATGCGGCAGCGTGTTGATTCCGACGCCGAGTTCGCGGATGCTGTCAGACTGTTCGAACAGTTCGCAATCGATGCCGCGGGCGCGCAACATCAGCGCGGTGGTGAGGCCTCCGATGCCGCCTCCGACGATGAGTGCTTTCATGCGCTACTCCACTCTCTTCCCTCAACCTCGCCCGCTTGCGGGGAAAGGTCGGATCGCCCTTGCGATCCGGGTGGGGGGGTACTGCACTCGCCGCGTTCACTGCTCGCGGAGAAAGCCCCTCACCCCGACCCTCTCCCCGCGAAGGGCGGGGAGAGAGGGATAGAGTCTGAGCCTGCCATTCGGCCTATTCGGCTGCAAGCGGCTTTGTCGCTTCGGCTTTCAACTCGGCGCGGGTTTTCGGCTTACCCTTAATTTTGAGGTCTTCAAAATCCTGCCGGTCGCGCACGCTGTTGCGGAAGATTTGTTCCTTGCCGGGCAGATATTGTGGCGGACAAGCGATATCGGCGCCATACCAGGCCGCCGCCCGCATCGTGAAGGACGGATCGACCAGGTGCGGCCGGCCGAGCGCCACCAGGTCGGCGCGACCAGCGGCGAGAATTGTGTTCACCTGATCCGCGGTCGTGATGTTCCCGACGCACATGGTGGCGACCCGGGCCTCGTTACGGACCTGATCGGAGAACGGCGTCTGGAACATGCGGCCATAGATCGGCTGCGCGTCACGCACGGTCTGGCCGGTGGAGACATCGACCAGATCGACGCCGGCCTCGCCGAAGGCGCGCGCAACCGCGACCGCGTCGTCGCCGGTAATGCCGCCCGCGGCCCAGTCGGTCGCGGAGATGCGAACCGACATCGGCTTGTGCGCCGGCCACGCCGCGCGCATCGCCTCGAACACTTCCAGCGGATAGCGCAGCCGGTTGGCGAGCGTGCCGCCATATTCATCCGTCCGCTGATTGGTCAGCGGCGAGATGAAACTCGCCAGCAAATAGCCATGGGCGCAGTGCATCTCGAGCATGTCGAAACCGCAGGCCACGCCGCGCAAGGTGGCCGCCACGAACTCCTGCTTGACGTGGTCCATTGCCGTACGATCCATCTCGCGCGGCACCTGGCTGTCGGGGAAGTAAGGCAACGGCGACGCCGAGATCACGTCCCAGCCGCCTTGCTCCAGCGGCCGGTCCATTCCCTCCCACATTAATTTGGTCGCGCCCTTGCGGCCGGCATGGCCGAGCTGCAGGCAGATCTTGGCAGCAGAATTGGCGTGCACGAAATCGACGATCCGCGTCCAGGCGGCCTGCTGCTCGTCGTTCCACAAGCCGGCGCAGCCGGGCGTGATGCGGGCATCGCGGCCGACGCAGGTCATCTCCGTGAACATCAGGCCGGCGCCGCCGATCGCGCGCGAGCCGTAATGCACCAGATGGAAATCGGTCGGCACGCCCTCCTTCGCCGAGTACATGCACATCGGCGACACCACCGCGCGGTTCTTGACCTCCATCTCGCGAAGCTTCAACGGCTGGAACATCGGCGCGACCGGCTTGTCGACATCGACATCAAAGCCCTTGCCGCGCACCTGCTTGGCAAAGGCCTTGTCAACCTCGCGGACGAACTCCGGCGCGCGCAGCGTGAGGTTATCGTAGGTGATCGCCTTGGCGCGGGTCATGACGCCGAACGCGAACTGCACGGGATCGAAATCCCAGAAGCGGTCGACATGTTCGAACCAGACCAGCGACACGTCGGCGGCATGCTGGGTCTTCTCGACCTCCTCGCGCCGGCCGTGCTCGTAGGTCTGCAATGCTGCGTCGACGGTCGGCGCCTGCGCCATCGCATCCGCAAGCGCAATCGCGTCTTCCATCGCGAGCTTGGTGCCAGAACCGATCGAGAAATGCGCGGTCGCCTTGGCGTCGCCAAGCAGCACCATGTTGCCCTTGACCCAGCGCTGGCTGCGGATCATCGGGAAATTACGCCACATCGAGCGGTTGATCAGCAGCGGATGGCCGTCGAGGAACCAGTCGAAAATCTTGGCCATCCGGTCGGCGGATTGCTGTTCATCCAGGCCTTCGAGGCCGGCGCGCTTAAAAGTCTCCGCATCGGTCTCAAAGATCCAGGTCGAGCGTCCCGCCTCGTATTGATAGGCATGGGCGATGAACGGCCCCCACTCGGTCTCCTGGAAGATGAAAGTGAAGGCGTCGAGCGGCCGGGTCGAGCCCATCCAGGCGAACTTGTTGGAACGGAGGTCGACCTGCGGCTGGAAATGCTCGATGTGCTTGTCGCGGAAGCGGCTGTTGATGCCATCGGCGAGCACGATCAGATCGGTATCGGCGAAGCGGGCTTCGTCATCGATGTCGGTTTCGAACAGCAGTGTGACGCCGAGTTCGCGGGCGCGCTCCTGCAGGATCAACAGCAGCGTCCGGCGCGAGCAGCCGCAAAAGCCGTTGCCGCCGACGCGATGCACGGTGCCGCGGAAATGCACCGCGATGTCGTCCCAATAGGCGAATTCCTCGGTGATGCGGCGATAGCTGGGCGGATCGTATTTCTCGAAATTGTCCAGCGTGGCGTCGGAGAACACCACGCCGAAGCCGAAGGTGTCGTCGGCGCGGTTGCGCTCATAGACCGTGATCTCGGCCTGCGGCCGCTGCTTTTTCAAGAGGATCGCGGCATAGAGACCGGCCGGTCCGCCGCCGATAATCGCGATCTTCATCTGCCGCCTCCGAAACAGGCTGTCGGGCTCGTCCGGAAATTACTTTAAGCCTAAAATAATTTTTGGCAAGGGGGCCGTTGGTTACCCGTAGCCCGGGTGAAGCGAAGCGCAACCCGGGATTCTCGCCTGAAAGGCTGTGGTCCCGGGTTTCGCTGCACTCCACCCGGGCTACATGGTCCTTCAATTTCCCTGGAACGCCGGGGTCCGCTTGTTCGAAAACGCCTCGAACGCGCGATTGAAATCTTCCGTGGTCATGCAGAGCGCCTGGGCCACGGCTTCGGCCTCGATCGCCTCTTCCACCGACATCGCCCATTCCATCGCCAGCATGCGCTTGGTCATGGTGTTGGCGAAAGTCGGCCCTTCGGCAATCTGCTTGCCCAACAGTTGCGCCTGCGGCAACACCTGTTCCGGGGTGACGATCCTGGAGAAGAAGCCCCATTTCTCGCCCTCCTCCGCCGTCATGAAGCGGCCGGTATAGAGCAGTTCCGATGCGCGCGACTGGCCGATGATGCGCGGCAGGATCGCGCAGGCGCCCATGTCGCAGCCGGCGAGCCCAACCTTGTTGAAGAGGAACGCTACCTTGGCGCCGGTGGCCGCCAGCCGCAGGTCGGACGCCATCGCGATGATCGCGCCCGCGCCGGCGCAGATGCCTTCGACGGCGGCCACGATCGGCTGCGGGCAGGCGCGCATCGCCTTCACCAGATCGCCGGTCATGCGCGTGAAGGCGGTCAATCCCTTGGTATCCATCTGGATCAAGGGACCGATGATCTCGAACACGTCGCCGCCGGACGAAAAATTGCCGCCCGCGCCGGTCACGACGACGGTCTTGACCTCATCGTCCATCGCGCAGGCGCGGAAGAAATCGGTGAGCTCGCGATAGCTTTCGAAGGTCAGCGGATTCTTTCGCTCGGGCCTGTTCAGCGTGACGGTCGCGACGCGATCGACGACAGCGAGCAGAAAATGCTTCGGCGAATAATCCGCCAGCGGCAGCGTGACGGGGTTTGCGGGCTTGCTCATGATCTCTCCCTGAATTCAATCGTTATCAATATGGCGGCCGATCAGACTTCTCCGCCTGCCACGGCAATAGCCTGCCCGGTGATGGCGCCTGCGCCCTCGCCGCACAGCCACAGCACGGCGTCGGCCACTTCTGACGGCGCGACGAGGCGTCCTTGTGGATTGTGCTTTGCCAGTTCGGCGATCGCCTGCTCGCGGCTGCGCCCAGTCTTCTTGATGATGTTGTCGATCGAGCCTTCGAGCAGGTCGGTTTCGGTGAAGCCGGGGCAGACGGCGTTGACGGTGACGCCGCTCTTCGCCGTCTCCAGCGCCAGTGAACGGACGAGTCCGATGACGGCGTGCTTCGCCGCGCTGTAGGCCGAGACATAGGCGTAGCCCTTGAGCCCCGCAGTAGACGCGACGGCGATGATCCGCCCGCGGCGGCGTTCCACCATTCCAGGCAGGACCGCCTGCGCGGCATGGACCACACCCATGAAATTGACGTCCATCATCCGCTGGAACAATGCCGCATCGGAACGGCCGAACGGCGCTGACTCCGCCGCGCCCGCATTGGCAATGAGGATGTCGATCGGTTGCCGCGCGGCCGCTTCCGTAACGGCCGATTTGACCGACGCCTGGTCGGCGACATCGGCCATGGCCGCGAACTGTGCTACGCCGGATGCAACGGCTTCATCGAGCGTCGCGCGGTTGCGGCCGAGCACCGTGACCGTCGCACCGGCCTTCGACAGCGCCGCCGATATCGCAAGACCAATGCCCCGCCCGCCACCGGTGACGAGCGCATGGGAGGAACGCGACAATTGGGACATCGGTCAGGCCTCCAGGATGAAGGTTCAGCATATATTTTAAACTTCAAGCTTTTGCAAGGAAGGCCCCGGACCGTCATACCCCGCGCAGGCGGGGGTATCCAGTACGCCGCGACCTATCCGCGTCATTGCGAGCGAAGCGAAGCAATCCATATTTCGACGCGGAGATAGATGAATTGCTTCGTCGCTTCGCTCCTCGCAATGACGGTGGATGCAGAGCTCCGTCGGCAGCAGACGTCTGGTGGGCAAAGCGAAGCGTGCCCACCACCAGGCGGCGCGCTCGCGGTTGCATACATGGTGGGCACGGCGCTGGCGCGCCTTTGCCCTACCCTACGGGGGAGCAACCCTCTCGGTCCACCGCGCAGCGACATCGCCGCCGATATTCGCCTCCTCAGCCTTGAACAGATGAACAATCGCGTTCGCATAGTAGTGCAACAGTCCGAGCTCTTTCGGGTTGGCGCGGTAGGTGTCGTCGGTCTCGAGGACCAGATGGCGCAGCGTCAGCATCCGCAAGCCGACGGAGATGGCGTAGTCGCGGTCGGCGCGCGGGATGTGAACGTAGCTTCCCAGTCGTTCGAGATCGCCTATGAGCGCCGAAACGCGGCCCTTGATTTCGAACAGCGTCAGCGGCTGGTCGCCAGCCGCAAGGATCGCGGTCGAGACCAGCGATACCGGCAGCGCCGGCACCACGCGGCCAACGGCCTCCATCAGTTCGTTGCCGAGCCGCTCGACCTCGAGGCGGCGCGGCTCGGCTGCGAGAACGCGAAAGTCGATCTTCCTGGCCTCGACATAGTTTCGCAGCGACACCGGCACACCGAAACTCACGCAGGTGTAGCCGAAGCGATACCACTCGCCGCGCATGGCCAGCCAGATATGGCGGAAAAAATGGCGTGCAAAGGTCGCAAAGTTGAAGCCGAACACCGGCTTCTTTCCTGGCTCGGTGTTGGCCGCAGCATGCGGTCTTCCAGCACGCGGTCGTAGTTGACGGCAACCGGGATGAACACCACGTCGCGCGGTCCGTGCGGATCGAAGCCCGCCACCATGTAGCTCAGCAGTCCGAATTTCGGCGGACGCAGCTTGCCGTCGCGGCTGAGCCCACCCTCCGGAAAAATCGCCTGCGTGACGCCCGCAGCGGTGGCCATGTGCACATAGCGCGACAGCACCTTGCGATAGAGCCCCTCGCCGGAATCGCGCGCGATGAAATAGGCGCCCATCGAGCGGATCAAATTGCTGAGGCCCCACACCTTGGCCCATTCGCCGACGGCGTAGCTCAGCGCCGACGAGGTCGAGGCGACGTAGGTCACCAGCACGTAATCCATGTTCGAGCGATGGTTGATGACGAAGATCACCGATGAGGCTGGATCGACGGCGGCCAGCGCCTCGTCATTGCGGACGCCGATCCGCACCCGGTACAGCATATGGGAAACGGCGCGCGCGATCCGCGTGCCGATGCGGAAATAGGCATAGGCGCTGAACGCCGGAACGATCTCGCGGGCGTAGCGCCGCACCTTTTCCATCGCGACTTCGTTCGGCACGCCGGTTTGGAGCGAATATTCCTCGGCCGCCCGCAGCACTTCCGGGTCGAACACCAGGCGATCGATCAGCACCTGGCGCTCGGTCAGCTTGAACGGCTGAATGCGAAGCTTCAGTTTAGTATTGAGTTCCTCGATGGCGCGATTGGCGCGGCGCCGCAACGCCCAGCGCACGCTGGGAATCAGAATGCGATCCAGGGCCGCCAGGATTGCGAGGATCGCCATCAGGACGACGACCCAGAGCGGCAAGCTTACCTGCGAGCCCATGCAAAACCCCGATATCGCCCCGGCCGCGCATTCTCGCTGCGCGACGTCACGATACGGTCTGGAACTCCATTGTGACAAGCGTTCCGAGCATCGAGACCGGCCGATTTCCGGCGATCGGCCGATATGTTCACAACCGCGATATCGACGACGTTCGTTCGAACCAGGGTGCGTACTCAAAATCGAGCTTGATCGGCGCTGCCTGATCGATGTCCGCTATGCTCCGGATAGTACGGCAGGTCTGCCCGCAGATATACTGAGCACGCTTCTTCACCCCACAATCACGATCGACCGCGCCGCAGCGTTATCTCGCAATTGCCACCTTGTAGGACCGGTTGAAATGGACACAGTATACTCGCTTCGGGATCGAGGAGGATGCCATGCCCGAAGCACCAAGCGACATTGATTATACGGTTCATATAGGCAGACACGAGACGACGTTCCGTGCGAACACGCCCAAAGGAGAGAAATTCCTCGGCGGCGTTGACCTTACAATGTCCAATGAGGAAGCGCATACATTCATACAGGATGCCCGCGCAGCAGGGCTGACGGTCAAATCGTTTTTCTAGCAGTTTCGCAAACAGATCCTGCACTTCGAAGGGCAAGCCATCGGATGCTAGAGGCGCACGGCTTCAACACCATTCTAGTTCAGCTTCAGGCCGCTGAATGGTAACCGGTCATTTGCTCTGCAACGGCTCCCGCGCGTAGCAGCGGAACACGCTAACGGCAGGAAATGTCTGCGCTCTCATGAAGAGCACTGAACGCGCCTATCCGTTGAGGGTCATTCGCGTCGTTCTGACGGAGCGCCAAGCACTTCCGGTCTATCCCGATAAGCAGACAAGTTCAGAGTCCGTCGGCATGTCTCAAAGGTGCCACAAACCGACACCGATCAAATCGACCCGACCACGATCTGCCATAAGTGCCGAACTCGGGAGACCTAATTCGCTGGGGAGGAGGGCGATGCGTTTGGCAGCGTCGGTGCATTAATCGCACGGCCCCCCAACCCGCCGTCGGCGAGTGAGGCCATAGCGTTGGCGTCGGCGGCAACCTGACTGGGATTGCGCTCTGACGAGGGCTAATGCGCCAAGAGAACGGGGCGCGCCGAAGCGTTCTTAAGGATGTGGCGCGTGGCCCCGCCCAGAAGCATCTCGCGCAGGCGGCTATGGGAATAGGCGCCCATGATCAGCAGGCCGGCTTCATGCTCTGCCCCCGCCGCGAGCAGCGTATCACCCACCGAGCGCAATTCCGGTGCAACCACCTGCGCGGTCGCACCGATGCCATGACAGCGCAAATAGGCAAGCACCTCCGCCTGCGAGGCTTGGCGATTGCTGGCGTCCCGATCAACGCTTATGACCTGCACTGATTTGGCGAGTTGCATGAACGGTATAGAAGCCGAGACCGCGTGCCAGCATTCCGGGCTCTCGTCCCAGGCGATCATCACGCTGTCGGTCATATCGCTCTGCGGGCGAGCCGGCGCCAACAGCACGGGGCGACGGGTCTGCAGCAGCGATTGCTCGGCAATAGCCATGAACGATTCCATCACGGTGGCGCTTGCGGCGACGATTAGGTCGAAGGCAGCGGCCCGTTGCGCCGCGATTTCGACATACGATCCCTCGGCTTCGCGCCAGGATGCTGCGAGTGGGCTGCCGGGCTCGTCGTTCGCCGATAGCATCGGGATGCCGACTACCGCGCAGGCCTGCGCGAAAACCTCGCGCGCATGCCGCGTAGCTCGCTCGCGTTCCTCGGCGTACCAGTTCACCGATGCGGCGGTCACCGTTTGTCCCATTTCGGTGGCCGTTAGGCCGCCACGCGTGACACCGCTACGTGAGACCGGCGGCGGCTCACTAATGAACAGTGCCTGGACATGAGCCCCAAATGCCTTCGCGGCAGACAGGGCCGTTTCAATTTGACCGGTGTGACTGGCTGAGCCGGGAAGTGGAACCAGGATTCGCTTGATACTCATGAGAGCCTCCTGCGATGCCGCCGTGTGCGACTACAGACGGCATATGTGTTGAGCCGAAAGCGAAATCGCACAATACCGCTCAATTCATAACTCCCGGAATCACCCCAAAGTTCCGGAGACCAGCAGGTGCCGGTTGCCGACTTTGGTCGTCGATGTCCGGTGTGGGGTCATTCGCGACCGGGTCGAGCCAGCGGCATGTCCGGTGTCCGGTATGCCCGGAAAGCGGAAGTAGATTCATGGCGCTTCAATCCGAATTTGGCTGCGTGCCGATGGGTCCACGCCCTAACTAATCTAGCCCGGCATGAAGGCATCGAATGCGGCCCAGAGTTGCTCGCGATAGCGGTCGTCTTCCTGCAGGATTTCGTGCTTCGCACCCGCAATCAGGCGATGCGATCCCGCTGGCAGATGCCGGGCAAACGCCGCATTGGCAGGGGTTGATACGATGGTGTCGGCGCCTGCCGCGAGCGTCAGGACGGGCCGGCGAATGCCGCGGGCAAACTCCGGCGAACGAAACTCGGCCATCGCCGCAAAGGCCGCGTCGAGCCACGCTACGGTCGGCGACGCAATCCCGAGCGTCGGATCGGCCTCCAGGATAGCCGCGTTGCGGACATAGCGGCGCGGGTCCGAGGTCAGGGGATTGCCGGGAAAGCCCGTCGGCTTCATCAAGTCGACGTTGCCGCCTGGAATAAACCGCTTGCCCATTCCGGCCGCGCGCAGCGTGCGCATCAGACCGCGCATCGGCAGCGACGCGCGCGGGCCTGGCAGGCCGACCATGGGCGCGCAGAGCACGAAGCGCTCGAACACGTCGTTGCCGGCATGGGCGACGCGCAGCATCACCGCACCGCCCATCGAATGGGCCAACGCAAAATAGGGCGGCGGACAATCCGGCAGCACCACCTGCTTCACGAAGGCCGTCACATCGGTCTCGTACTCCGAAAAACTCTGCACATGGCCCTTCAGCGGATTGAGCAGCCGGCGCGCGGAATGGCCCTGCCCGCGCCAATCGATCATCGCTACCGCATAGCCTCGCTTGCGCAGGTCCTGCACCGTCTCGAAATACTTCTCGATGCACTCGCCGCGCCCGGTGAACACGCAGACGGTGCCCTTGCTCTTGGCCGGCGCCGGCCAACGCGCAAAACGCAACGCGGTGCCGTCCGGCGCCCCGATCGTTCCGGCAAGCGCGCCCTTTGGAACAGGATTGACCGGTATCGACACGAGCGTCATGGCGAAGGCGACCACGCGCCGGTTAGGCGAAGAATCGCCTCACAGCAACGAACAAGGCGCCGGGTCGTCTGCCGCTGCATCTAGATGATCCTGTTGTTGCGGAGCGCGGCGATAGCGTCCGCATCATAGCCGATATCGGCCAGCACGCGGTCGGTGTGTTCGCCGAGCGTTGGCGGGCGCGTGACGATTTCGCCGGGAGTTTCCGACAGCCGCACCGCGGCACGCACCGTCGGCGCGGGATTCGGCAAGCCGGGATAGTCGACATCCTGCATGAAGCCGGTGGCGCGGATATGCGGATGCTCCAGCGCCTGTTGCGGGCTCAGCACGGGACCCGCCGGAATCATCGCTTTGCCGAGCGTATCGACGGCTTCCTGCGTGGTGCGCTCGGCGCACCAGCGCGCCATCCGTTCGCTGATGACGGGGCCATTGTCGCCGCGCTTGATGTCGTCAGCAAAACGCGGATCACCCAGCCATTGATCCTCCTCGCCCATCAATTTGGCCCAGCGGATAAACAGCGGGTGCCCGGTGACCTGGCACAGCACCCAGCCGTCCTGGGTGCGGTAGATATCGGCGGGCGCCGCGGTCTGGCCGAGATTGCCTGATGGTACGCGGTTGGCCGCGATCACCGCCTGCTCGATCAGCGTCGCGTTGGTGAAGGACAGCGCGGTTGCCAGCAGCGCGCCCTCGACGATCTGCCCGCGCCCGGATTTGCCGCGCTCGATCAGGGCGGCGAGCGTGCCGAACGCACAATGCAGCGCAGTGCCGAAATCGACCCAGTTCACCGCGGCCCGGTATGGCGGATCGCCCTTGCCCGTCATGTACACCGAGCCCGACATCACCTGGCCGACACCGTCGAAGCCGACGCGGTCGGACCACGGCCCGGGATTACCGAAGGCGGTCGCGGTCGTCAGGATGATGTCCGGCTTGATGGCTTTAAGCGAGTCGTAGTCGAGCTTCATCGCCCGCAGCGTCTGCGGCGGCAAATTGGCGACAACGACATCGGCGGTAGCAACCAGCCGGCGCATCACCTCCTGCCCTTCCGGCTTCATCGGATCGAGCGTGATGCACTTCTTGTTGCGGTTGACTTGCAGGAACAGCGCACCCTCGCCGCCTGCCCCGACCGGCGCGACAAAACGGTCCTCGCTGCCGTCGCGCTTTTCCACGCGAATGACTTCCGCGCCAAATTCAGCCAGCAATGTCGCGCAATAGGGCCCCGCGATATAGCGCCCGAAATCGAGGACGCGAACGCCCTCCAGAACTCCCCCCATCGATCTCTTTCCTTGTCTACCAGCCCGGTTGTGCCGGGCCTTCTAGCATGTTGATGAATGAACTGGACGACCATACAATCACTGATCTCCCTCGAACGGAACCTCCTTAAATGACCTCGACTGCACAACGGCCCTATCGTGGTGTTTTCCCCGTCGCTCCCACCATTTTCGACGAGCGGGGCGAGCTCGATCTTGCGGGGCAACGGCGCTGCATCGATTTCATGATCGATGCCGGCTCGAACGGGCTGTGCATTCTGGCCAATTTCTCCGAGCAGTTCGTGCTGACCGATGCCGAGCGCGAACAGGTGATGCACGCGGTGCTGGAGCACGTTGCCGGCCGCGTGCCAGTGATCGTGACGACGACACATTTCGGCTCGCGCATCTGCGCCGAGCGCAGCCGACAGGCGCAGGACGCAGGCGCCGCGATGGTCATGATCATGCCGCCCTATCATGGCGCCACTTTTCGCGTACCGGAAAAAGCTATTTTCGACTTCTATCGCACCGTGTCCGACGCGATCGATATCCCGATCATGATCCAGGATGCGCCGGTTGCCGGGACGCCGCTTTCAGTCGATCTGCTGGCGCGCATGGCGCGGGAAATTCCCAACATCCGCTATTTCAAGATCGAGGTGCCGATGGCGGCAACGAAGCTGCGCGATCTCATCGCCGCCGGCGGCGACAGCATCGAAGGGCCCTGGGACGGCGAGGAAGCCATCACGATGATGGCCGATCTCGACGCCGGGGCGACCGGCGCCATGACGGGAGGCGGCTATCCTGATGGCATCAGGCACATCATCGATCCCTATCTCGCGGGGCGCCGCGACGAAGCGATGGCGGCCTATGCCCGCTGGCTGCCGCTGATCAATTACGAAAACCGCCAGTGCGGCTTGCAGGCCGCAAAAATCCTGATGAAGGAAGGCGGCGTGATCGGCTCGGACGCGGTTCGTCATCCACTGCAAAGGGTTCATCCGGCGGCCCGCGCCGGTCTCATCGAAATCGCCCGCCAGCTCGATCCCGTGGTGTTGCGCTGGGGACGGTAGATCGCCACCGTCATCCGGCACCGCGCTAACTGCTTGCCCGACTTGATCCGAGGAACGTCACCGCTCCGTGCGCATTAAGGCGTAGAGACGTGGAACGGTCCGGCATGAGCAATCTGAGTTACGTGCACGACACGACGCCTGAACCGGCGCGGCGCGAGCCGGACGCTTCAGCGTCGTCAGACGATCAGGGCCGCGGCCGCCGTGCGGTATCGCCGTGGCAAATTCCCTGGAGGGGTTGGAAGGACATCCTGATCCGGACCTACCAGCAGGTCAGCGAGGACCGCGTTCTCGCGGTCGCCGCGGGCGTCGTCTTCTATGGGCTGCTCGCGCTGTTCCCGGCGATTACCGCCCTCGTCTCGTCCTATGCACTTTTCGCCGATGCAAGCACGATCAACGACCACATGACGATGCTTGCGGGCATCTTGCCGGAAGGCGCTCTCGGCATCGTCAGGGATCAGGTCGAACGGGTGCTGGCCCAGGGTGAGGTCAGGCTCGGACTAGCCTTTCTGTTCTCCTTCCTGCTTGCCGTGTGGAGCGCCAATGGCGGGCTGAAGGCCATCATGGATGCGCTCAATGTCGTCTATGACGAGGACGAGAAGCGTGGTTTCTTCAAGCTCAACGCGGTTTCCCTCGCGTTGACCTTTGGCGGACTTGTTGCGGTACTTCTCGCCATCGGCTCCGTAGTCGCACTCCCGATCGTTCTGTCAACCATCGGGCTCGGGGCCGTTACCGATGCTCTGTTCCGGTTCGGACGATGGCCCGTTCTGGTCCTGACCATGCTTCTGGGCCTCGCCGTGCTCTATCGGTTCGGACCAAGCCGCCGCGCGGCGCAATGGCGGTGGCTGACCGTCGGCAGCGTGCTTGCAACGCTCGCGTGGCTTGCCGGCTCTGCCTTGCTGTCGTTCTATCTTGCCAATTACGCCAATTACGACGCGACCTACGGTTCGCTCGGCGCGGCTATCGGCTTGATGATGTGGATGTGGATGTCGACGATCGTCGTGTTGTTCGGCGCTGAACTCAATTCGGAGATCGAGCATCAGACCGCAGTCGACAGCACCGAGGGCGGAAACAAGCCACTGGGTCGACGCGGCGCGACGATGGCGGACACGATCGGGGAAGCGAAATCTTAATCAGGCAACCAAATGTTCCTGTTTTTCTCGAACCGGCTGGGATGTCTCGGCTCGCTGCTGCTTTCGGCAGCCGTGACCTTCGCTCTGCTTATGGCCCTGGGCTTTCTGCACTTTTGATCCCGTTTTGCTACCTTGGCAGGGCTGAACTGGAAATCAGGATTGGAGCGACTACATCAAGAGCCTGCAATCCGTTCCAATTGATCCCCGCCGTGAAAAGATACCTGGTCATTTTTCTGCTCCTCGTGCTCGTTCCCGTGGCTGTTTCCGCCGTGAAATATCTGCTCGGCGACAGGCGTGAGAACTGGCAGACGGCGGACCGTTCAAGCGCCGGGCTGCTTCCCAAGGCCTCTGAGCATGCGGATGCCGTCATCCGGGTTTTCGCGGCAAGGACCGTACGCTGGCGCGGGATATTCGCGGTTCACACCTGGATCGTCGTCAAGGAGCGCGGCGCCAGCCGTTACAGCCGCTATGATTACACGGCCTGGGGCGAGCCGATCCGGATCGATGGATTCCAGGCCGACGGACGCTGGTTTGGCGCGATCCCCGAAACCGTCGTCAGCGTCGACGGTCCGAAGGCGGAAGCGCTCATTCCCAAAATCCGCTCGGTCATCGAGACCTACAGGTTTCGCGCCAATGGGGATTACAGCGCCTGGCCTGGTCCGAACTCCAACACTTTCATCCAGGCGATCCTGAACGCCGTTCCGGAACTCGAAGCCGTGCTGCCGCCGACTGCGATTGGCAAGGATTACCCTTACCATGGCGACTGGGTCGGCTTCACGCCATCGCGCACCGGCGTGTTTGCTTCGCTCGGAGGCTATCTCGGGCTGACGATCGGATGGATCGAAGGGTTCGAGCTCAATCTCTTCGGAGGCGTCCTCGGCTTCGACATCCGCCGCCCCGCATTGAAACTGCCCGGCGTCGGCCGGCTGGGTCTGCAGGCCGGTCCGTAACTCCATAATCGTCAACGGACGAAACGGGATCGATTCCGGTCGATGGAACCTTCGTTCCGGTCAAACGTCGAAGATCGGGAGGATCGACATGACCAGCGAACAGACCTTTGCATCATTGCTCGGCGAGGCTGCGATGGCGGTCTGGGGCGACATGCCACGCGACATCCAGGAAGCGCTGTTCGAGACCGCCATGCGCGACCGGTCCGAGCTGCGTCACGATCTTGCAAAGCTGTTGCATGAGCGCCATCCGAGAACACAGCATCCGGCCAAGCCCGCCTGATGTCACCTTTTAGTCCGGAAACATGACGTCGGCGATCACGGGCAGATGGTCCGAATAGGCGCGGGCCTTGCGATCGGTCCAGGCCGAGCGGATGATCAGATCGCGCGAGGCGTAGATCCGGTCCAGCCGCATCATCGGCAATCTTGCGGGAAACGTCCGTAGCCGCGTCCGGACCGGGCAGATCCGCGCCAGCACGCCCCGCACCGACTTCACCCAGAACCAGTCGTTGAAATCGCCGAGCACGATCGTTCGCGTCGGCTCCACCAGGTCGACCAAAGCGTGCGCCTGAGCATGCCGTTCATGAATGCTCAAACCGAGATGGGTGGCAATGACCCTCATCTCCCCGAAATCAGACAATATGCGCGCGGCGATGGCGCGGCGGGGCTCGCGCTCCTGATAGGAGACGTCGGAGATTGTTGGCGGCTCGGCGAAGGGCCAGCGGCTCAACAGCACCTGTCCGTAGTCGCCGTCCTGCGTGACAATCGATCTTGCGTCGACGCTGTGGTCGCCGACGGCCTTCGCGAGAAGGGCAAAGGGGTCGTCGGTTCGTCCGCGTGAATCGACTTCCTGCAGCGCCACCACATCAGGCGACCAGTGGCGGATGACGGAACAAACGCCGTCCAGATCGAAACCCGGATTGAGGTGGAAGATGCCGTGCACGTTCCACGTCATGATGCGCAGCGTAGCCGTCACGGTCGTCGTCCCGCCATCCACGTCACCAGGAACTGGACGCCAAGGCACAGCGCGATCCAGGCCAGGATTGCCAGCGCCAGCAGCAGCGCATTCGTCCATGAGGCATTTCGGGCGAGATCTGCGATCTGCGCGCCGAGCGCAGCCATCACGGCGATCCCCGGCGCCATACCCAGCACGGTGCCAAGCAGGAAATCGCGCAGGCTCAGCTTGCTGGCGCCCGCTACCACGTTGACGATCGAGAACGGGGCGATCGGCACCATCCGGATCATGGCCACCGCAACGACCCCCTTGCCGATGATGCGGCCCTGAACCCTTGCAGCCCGCCGGCCGAGCAGCCGCTGCAACCGCGCCTGACCCAGCACGCGGCCGATCGAAAACAGTGTGAGCGCGCTGAGCAGCACGCCGGCGCCGGCGCTGAAGAACCCCATCCAGGGCCCGAGCGCCGCCGATGTCGCGGCGATCAGAACCAGCACGGGAAATACCACCAGCCCACCGACCACGAAGGCGGCAATCGCGAACAGCGGCGCGAATTGCGACCGCGCAGGCTGCGAAATGACTGAGGAGACGAAGCCGACATCGGTGAAATCGCGCAGCGATGTGTACTGCCAGGCCAGCGCCAGGCCGGCGAGCGCCGCGGCCAATCCGGATACGGCCAAAATCGTTCTCGGCGTCCACATGCGCGTCGCGGCACGGTCGAGATGAAGCGGCTCCCTGGGATCGGCGACCGGCTGCACCATGGTCGCCATGCTGCCGGCTGTCGCGGCCGGATCGATCGGCCGCAACGATTTCGCGCCGCCACCTTCGGCCAGACGATCCAGATATCCGAACAGGTCAGCTTCGTTGCTTGCGATTTCCCGTTCGTCGACGCCGCAGAAATGGCCGATCAGTTGACGACGAAGCCGGGCGATACATTTGAGATGCGCCTCGGACGTGGCTTCGAACGCGAGATCGCATTCGGTGTCCGCCCCCATCGAGCGATTGTTGAGGTTGGCCGAGCCGACGCGCAGGATGCGGTCGTCGACGATCATCACCTTGCTGTGCACCATGACGGCGGCGGCTTCGTCCCCGTCCTGCGTCGATGGATAGAGAAAGCGGATCCGGTCCATGACGCCGGCCGCCACGAATGCCGCGATGAATCCGCCGCGGCCGCTCTGCATCGCCTGCGATTCGAACCAGGACGAATGCATCTTCGGCGTGACGATTAGGACGCGAAGCTGTGGCACGTCCAGCATCCGCTGCGCCAACAGGCGCGCGATGTCGGTGGCGCTGGTGAACTGGTTTTCGATATAGATGAAACGATCGGCGGCGTTGATCGAGGCCTCGAACAGCCGCGCGACCTCGTTGACGCCGCTATCGCTTGCGGTCGCGATCTCAGTGCGGGCAATGCCGACCGTCATGCCCCGGCATTGTACCGGCACCGAGGCCGGCCAGCGGTCGCCCGCGACCGCCTCTGAAGTTTCGACGGTGCAGCCTGCGGCCCGCCATCTGTTCTCCACCACTTCCATCAGACTGGCCGCGGCTTCGCCATCCACCACGCATTGCACGTCGTGAAACGGCGGATACGGCTTGCCGTCGGGATCGGTCCGCAGCGGGTGATGGGTTTTGTGCTCGCTGGTGTCCCAGCGCCGGATCGTGAGGTCGAGGCCGCCGGAAAACGCCAGCGCGCCGTCGATGACGACGATTTTCTGATGTTGCGCTGACCCCAGAGGAAGACTGGAATCGAAACAGAAGCAGAGCCGGTCCGATGCTTCCGCGGTGAATTTGGCGGCCGAATTCCACTCCCGCTCCGCCGCATACAGCGCTGGAAAATTCCAGCTCAGGATGTTAATGCGCAGTTCTGGCTTCGCCTTCAAGAGCGCTTTCAGAAACGCCCCGAGTCCTTCCGGATAACCATCATCGGCGTGCCCGGAAGGCCCGACAAAGCGGGTCAGGCTGTGGATGTCCCAGCCGATGATGTAGACCTGCCGCGTCGCGAGCAGCAGCGCTTCCCGCAAAGCGGCGAAATACGCGGCTGCGTCGTTGAGAATTGCCAGCCGCCTTGCCTTGCACCTTCTCCAGACGGTTTTACCCGGGATGAGGATCGATGAGCTTCGCAGCAGGCGACACCTCGACAAAACGTGGAAGCAGATGCGGGATCGAAAAGCGTACGTCCGCCCGCCGGTAAATCAACGTTTTGCGGGCAGGACGGTTCCAGCCGTGCGGAACTTGGCCCCTCCTCGACTCGGGCTTCAATGAAATCGCCGGCCCCGCACGTGGACGCCGGCTTCTCCCTGTCGGGTAGAACCGGCGCCCAGGCGCACCGCGCTGGCCCGGGGGGAAGAACCTTCTTCCTCCACCACGGGCTCGATGTAGCTGTTATGCAGCGATGTCGGCGACTTGAAACCGTCGAACATGACGCGGATGGTGCTGCGATAACGGCCCGAGCCGATGACAACCGCTTCCCGGCCGGCGAGATTTGGGCATCGCATCGCTCCGAGCGCACTCGTCCTGACACGGGTCCCTGCAGACAGCGGAGGCTGTTGATCGGCTGACCCTTTGCGGGATCCGGTTCTGGGACCAAGCGCTTTTGCGGAATTCATCAATCCCGTCCTACGCCGAGATCGAACGTTCCGGGGCCTGCCGATCCGGTATGCTTCGCCAATCGCGCCACTTCCTCACCGACGGTCCGCTCGCCGGTTCGATTGCGGCCAACAGCGCGGCATTGATTTCCGCAATTCGCCCGAGCTTCGCCATGCATCTGGCGACCGCGACAAACCCGTCGGGCGAATCCGGCAGCAACCGCATGAACTCGAGATACTGACGCAGCGCCTGCTCATGCTCACCGAGACTTTCGCAGACCTGGCCCAGGCACTGCCACGCCTTGGCGACGCCGGGGCGAACCGCGGTCAAGGTACGGAACACCCGCTTGGCTGCGACAAAATCAGCCTTCGCCGCCAACAACTGGCCCAGCCGGTGCAACGCGTCGGCGTGTTTCGGCTGCGCGGCTAAAATCCGCCGGTATCCCATCTCGGCTTCAGCAATTTTTCCCTTTCTGTGCAGTTCGGTTGCCTTCTGCAACACGTCCGGAATGCTCCGCGGATCGATGCCGGTGCGAAGATTCCTGCCGTCCCTGGTCTCCAGGATCGTGTTGCGGATCTTGCGCTCGGCGCAGCCAAACGAATACTTGTAGGGCTCGTTGCCGCGCAGGAAGTCGTATTCGCAAAAGCCGTTCGCGATGGCGTGGCGAATGCTGAAGGCATGCAGGATCACTCCCGCCGGCGGTCCCTCGAACGTCTCGTCACGTCCGGTCATGTAGAATGAGAAGGTACGCTTGCGCGGATCCACCAGCGTGGCCAGCGCCGCAACCGCACGCTCGCCATGCCAGAACGTCGGCAGGTACACCAGACCGGATTGGAAACTGCGCGTCAGCATCGCGCCGTTCGAGCGCACGAGGCTGTCGGTGCGGTCCCCCTTGCGGGGACGCCACTTTGTCTCCCAGAACCGCAGCAAGGTCTTGAGGTCCTGCTCGAAAGTTTCTGATGTGGAGACCGATATCCGATATTCGCCCGGCGCGTCGACCTGCTTCAGCAGGCGCCGAATCTTCTGCCTTGTGTTGGTGCTCAGCGTTTCGAGGTAGGCATTCCAGTCCCCCGGCAGCGTCACATAGGGGCAGAGGCTGTTATCGATTCCGTCGACCTTGTTGACCGCGTTGGCCTCCCGATAACGAAAACTGGCTTTCGGAAAGCACGCCAGCAGCAGCCGCACCCGCCGCTCCGACATTCGTAGATTGTCGAGATTCAAGCGCGCCCAGTTCATATGCCTGACGTAGCGGGCAAAGGCGGGGAGAACCTTGTTCTCCACCTCGGGCCTGCAGACGATGCCGGTGTAGTCCGCGCCGAAATTGCCTGCCATCCTCATGTCATGGATAATGTCGGCGTCCTCGATCGTGGTCTGCAGCCGCAGCGGAAAGAACGCAACATAAGGCAGGTCGGCGGCCTTGCCGGCCTTTGCCGCCAGAATGAACCACGGCCCATGGATGCAGGACAGCCAGCCGTGCAGCCACTTCCACGACAGAAATATCTGGGCCTCGGGATCCTCGTCGTAGACGGCGTTCCAGTTGTCCTCGAGCTTGGCCAGCGACGGCAGGTCTTCGATGATGTCGATATGCACGGCGACCGCCTTTCCAATGTGCTTGTTACACTTCTCACGCGATGACTAGCGCTCCCGGAATGCGCGCGTCATGCTGTCGTGGATCGGCCTGACGATGTACTGGAAGAAAGTTCGCTCCGATGTCTTGATGTAGACCTCGGCCGGCATGCCGGGCGTCGGACTGAAATTCGGAACATTCCTGCTCTCCTCGCCGTTGAGCCTGACGCGAACGAGATAGATGTCGGTCGGCCCGACCTGTTGGGACTTCTTTTCGTCCGCAAGCGTATCGGCCGACAGGTACACGACATCTCCGGAGACCATCGGCGTGATGCGCTGGTTCAGCGCCGTCAACCGCACCATCGCGGTTTGCCCGTACTTGACGTGGTCGATGTCCTGCGGCCGCAATCGCGCCTCGATGATGAGTTCGTCCTTCAAGGGCAACAGCTCCATGATGTTCTTGCCGGCCTCGACCACCCCGCCCCGCGTGTGATAGCGCAGCTTCACCACGACGCCGCTGACCGGCGCCGTGACACGGACACGATCGAGTACGCCCTTGGCGCTCAGCATTCGCTCGCGGACGTCGGCCAATTCGCCGCGGATCTCGTGCATCTGCTCGACCGCAGTCTTGATCGCGGTCTTGCGCACGCCATTGATCTGCTCGAGCGCGCGAGCGATGCGCTCCTTGGCATCGCCGATGTCGCCCATGATGCGGCCGACTTCGCCTTCCAGATTGGCCTTGGAACGCTGCAGCACCATCAGCTCGGGCTTGCGCACCAGCCCGGCCTGCACCAGCTTGTCCTTGGTGGCGATTTCCTCGTCGAGCAGAACGATCTGGCGATGCACGGCCTCGAGCTGCACCCGAGATCCCCGAATTCTCTCCTCCAGGGCGTTGATGCTCTCCTGGATGCTCTTGATGTCGCTGCTGAGATTGTTGCGGCGCGCCGTGAACGTCATCTGCTGGCTGTCCACGATTTCCTTCACCTCGGGCGAACTGGTCAGCCATTTGCCGACTTCGGCAGGAAGCGTGATCTCCGGATCCTCCTTCATCTCGGCAGTCAGCCTGGCGTCCATCGCCGTCAGTCTGATGCGGCGCAAGAACAAGCGCTGCAACTCCGCGCGCGCCGCGGTGTCGTCGAGCTCGAGCAAGATTTGTCCGGCTTCTACCGTGTCGCCTTCGCGCACGTAAATTTCGCGGATCATTCCACCTTCGAGATGCTGGATGATCTTGTTCTGTCCGGTCACGACGAATACGCCGGAGGCGACCACGGCACCGGCGATCGGCGCCATGTTGCCCCAGACACCGAATCCCATCAGCACCACCGCCATTATCAGCGCCCCGGCAGCGGTTGGCAGCTTGGTCGATCGCGGCAGCGAATCGTACCAGGTGCCCTCTGATTCCGCGGAGCGGTCCGCAATCTTCCTGTTGGCCATCGCGCAACCTCGTTCCTGTAAAACCCGGCCGACGCCTTCAATTCAACGACGGCGGATTATCCGGTCCCATCGGGGTATTGTTCGGCTTGCGTCCGGCAATCATCGGAATGATCTCGTCACGGCTGCCGAAAGCCTGCACCGCGCCCTGGTGCAGGATCATGATCTTGTCGACGCTCATCAGCAGGGCCGCGCGCTGGGTGATCGTCACCACCGTGATCTGTTTTTCCTTGGCACGTACCAGCGCCTTGGCGAGCGCCCGCTCACCATTGGCATCCAGATTCGAGTTGGGCTCGTCGAGCACGATCAGACGCGGATTGCCGTAGAACGCGCGGGCCAATCCGATCCGTTGCCGTTGGCCGCCCGACAGCGGACTTCCATCCATCCCGACGATGGTCTCATAGCCCTGGGCGAAGCTCGAGATCATCTCATGCACATCGGCGGTCTCGGCGGCATCGAACACATCCTCGTCACGTGCGTCGTCGCGCATCCGGCCGATGTTGGCCTTGATGGTGGCCGGGAACAATTGCACATCCTGCGGCAGGTAGCCGACGCTCTCGCCAAACTGGCGCGGATCCCAGTTGCGCAGATCCATCATGTCCAGTCTGACACTGCCGGCTGTCGGAATGATGGATCCGACCAGCATGCGGGCCAACATGGTTTTCCCGGTGCCGGAGTCTCCGACGATGGCAAGCGATTCCCCCGGCTTCAACTGAAAGCTGATCCCGTTCAGGATCACCTTCTTGTTCGGTGGCGGCACGTAAAGAATGCGCTCGACGTTGAGATATCCCGCGGGACGCGGCAGGCGGAGCCGCTCCAAGTTGAGCGGCGAGTTCAAGAGCAGCGCCCTGATGCGGGCATAGGCCGAACGTGCCTGTACGAAGCTGCGCCAGCCTTCGATGGTACCTTCCAGCGGCGCCAATGCGCGGCTCGCCACGATCGAGGCCGCAATCACCATGCCGCTGGTGATATGGGCCTCCAGCGCCAGCCACGCGCCCCAACCCAGGATGGCGATCTGGGTGCACAGCCGCAGGAACTTCGACACCCCCGTCATCAGGATGTTGCGATCCTGTCCGATCACCTGTGCCTTTAGCGACTCCACGGTTTCGCGGCCCCATACCTGGACGCCTTCCGGGATCATGCCCATCGCATTGATGACCTGGGCATTGCGGGCCATCGATTCCGCCGTCAGGTTGGCCCTGGCGCCATAGTTGTTGGCCTGGTTGAACGGGGCCGCTGTGACGCGCTGGTTCAACAGCGCCACGATAACCAGCGCGACGCCTGAGCCCAGCACGATGAATCCGAGATGCGGATGGATCAGAAACACGACAGCGAAATAGACCGGCGCGACCGGCGTATCGAACATCGTCAGCAATACCGGACCGGTAATAAACGCGCGGAGGTGCTGCAGGTCGGCCAGCGTCTGGAATTCGCGGCTGGATCCACTCTGCGCGGATTTGGCAGCAGCGCTCAGCACGGGTCCGCCCAATTTAGCTTCGGTCTCGACCGCAACCCGCATCAGGATGATGCGTCGCATCATGTCCATCAGCACATGGGCCCCGATCGCGATGACCACGATGATCGTCAGCATCACCAGCGTGTCCGTGCTGCGGCTGGTCAGCACGCGATCGGACATGTTGAACAGGTAGATCGGAATGGCGAGCACCAGCAGGTTGACCGCAACCGAGAACAACCCGACGGTCACCAGGTTACGGCGGGCGTTCGCCAGACCGCTGCCGAGCACGTCCCTGAATTCATTGTCGCTGGAACGCCTATGCAGGGGCGGCGAGTTACTACCCCCGCCTCCACCGCCGCCGCCTCCGCGGCCTGAAGAGCCGCCACCGTCCTTGTCACCTCCGGTGCGCAGTGGAGGAGCCGGAACCGTCTGCTCGATCACAACGGTGGATCCCGGCGGCGGGGTCTTGGCTTCCGTCTTGGCCTCAACCTTGGCTTCAGTTTTCGCGTCAGGCTTGGCTTGGGTCTTGGCCACAACCCGCAGGGATGGCTCGGCGGTCTTGGCTACGGTCCTGGCTTCGGCCGCGCCACTGTTCTCGTCGGCGAATTTGACGAGCGATTCTTCGGCGCGCGAAGGCGGTGGATCAAACCACGGGCGGAGCGGAATTATCTTGGCCGTGCTCGCCGTTGCTTCGTCATACTGAATCAGGCGCGAACTCCCCGCACCGCCTGGACGATCATCCCAGCCCCACATTTGAAAACTCTCCTGCAACTGCAATAGGGAAAATACCTGCAATAGCGGCTAATGCAGCACGCTCGCCATCGGGTCTGCCTGCACCGAATTAGCAATCGCTGCCGGCGGCGGGCTCGTCGTGTCCTGAGGGTGGTCATCGACGAAAGCAATGAGTTCAGTCACTAAGGCGTTGGTATCGGCGTTGACGGTGTTATCCGAAGCTGTCGGCACCAGATCGGCCTGCACCAAAATGGAATCGGTGTAGATCTGGCCTCCGACGTAAGTTGCATCAGGATTGACGTCCACGACCGCCGCGTCGTTGACCAGTTCGTTGCCGCCTGTGGTGACCGACTGCGTCACGGCTCCGTCCGGATCAAGCGCCATCAGATCGGCCAACGGCTGGTTCTGGAGCTGATACATCACGTCAACGTCGGAGGTGATGTTGGTCTGCCAGACCGCATTGATGTCGTAATAGTCTCCAGTGATGTAGAGCACCTTCAGGGGGCCACCATGGCCGATGAGGGCGCCGGCCAGTTCGGGATCGAGCGATGTCAAGCCGGCGGCCAGCAAGCTTTGGATCAGCTCGAGGTTGGCGGGCAGCTCGTCGAAGGTATCCCCGCCATAGTTCGCAACCGCGGCTTCGTTCAACAGGCTGTTGTTACCTGAACTCGCTGATTGAGACGGGTCAGCACCGTCGGCCGCCATCTTGATCTTGTCGTTGTCCAGCAAGATGTTGTTTTGAAAGATGACGTTCAGGCCGTGATAGCTGCCCTTGATGATGATCAGGTCGTATTCGACGCTGCCGTCAAGGATCTGGGCCAAGTTGCCCTGGGTATTGTAACCACCGACGAGATTGTAGTGGGAACTGCTGCTGACCTGCGTTGCCACATCGTTGTCGGAGAGATAGTTGACCTGAGCCACCGCATGAACGCTGTAGAAGTCGCCGTCGACCACATCGACGATCCAGTTCGGGCCGGCAAATTGGGCCGGGAAGCCGACGTAGATGCTGGGGTTCTGAAGAAAATCGGCGATGTTGGTCGCGACGTTCTCATCGCTGGTTGATGATGGCTCGCGGTCCCCGCCCGATACGCGGACCCGGTCATCGTCCATAATGGTGTTGGTCTGGAAGATGGCATTGGTCTTGAAGTAATCTCCCATCACCACCATGGTGCGGGCGGACTCGCCGATATCGACGATCAGCGCGGCGTTGATGCTGAAGTTGTTGCCCAGCGAGGCCCATTGGCCGATTCCGTGTCCGGTATCGGGCAATTCTGGCGCATCAGCTGGCGGCGACGGTTCTATTGGGCGTTCCTGCAGCTCGCCGTTGACGTAGTAGCCAGGCGTCACAGAGTTTGCATCCGGCTCGCCGTCGGCCCAGGCCGCGTCGCGGGCGACTAGGAAATCCGTAACGCCGCCGTCGGTCTTCGGCATCTGCCACTCGGCGGGAAGCTCGGCGTTCGCATCGGCCGCCAACTGCTCGATGGTGGCCATCGCATCGCTGTTGAGGCTTGTGATCAGAGGTTCAACAACGGTCAGTAGATCCGTGGGCAGATTGACGTCGTCATCATTCAAGAAGTTGTACTGATGAACCGTCAGTTGGGTTTCCGGACCACCGTCCTGGTATTTTACCTTGACGTGAAAGTCGGGGCTGCCGCCTCCGCCACCGCCGCCCAGCGGTTTCGGCGGCGGTACGCTCGGCGCCGGCGAACGCGGAAAGAGATCGGAATCGTCTTCCTCTGAACTACGGAGCTTGAGTGCGCGCCCTCTGACGAAATGGATCGGATCGTCCGGCATCAGCTCCGGCACCGGGCCGGCCGCGGTCTCCAAATCCTCGGGCACGACGCGATAATCGTAGTTCGGCCGAAGCGTGGTGTAATCGCCGGCCGGACGGGGAGCGAGACTTTCGTCATACTGGACGCGGTCGCGGGCGATATCGTGGAAGATCTGCAGATATCCTGCAAAGTGGGAAATTATTTCGACAAAACTCGCTGACGCCATGGGAACCTCCCCGGTCGCCGTAGACTGTCAAGGCCGCGGTACGGCCCTCAGTCCTCATCGGCAACGCAGCGACTGAAATGAAATGACTGGCAAAAAAGACCCGCGCGGCTAACGCCGCGCGGATCGAACGCAAAAACTAGCCTATATCGTTATCAGTCAGAGCGTCACCGGCAGCCTGAATGGTGATGCTGTTGAACTGGATGTTCGCACCCTGCGTGATGTTCTGATCGAAGGCAGACTGGTTGAGAACCGCATCGGCACTGGACGAAACGTTTGCACGATCGCCAATGTCCCCGGCGTCGATCCTGGACGTCCCGCCCTCGATCTTGGCGTCCATGCTGAAGCTGGCACCCGGCTCACACCACGATCCACCGTTGCCGCCATAGTACGTGGCATACGAGCTGTTGGTGTCGTTATCGACCAGGTTGTTGACCTGATCAATATTGAACTGGTTGCCGTCGTTCATCGTCTGGGTCACGACGTCAGGCATGACGACAGAACCGTGCGTGTCGAAGTCGTAGAGAGCGATGACCGGGGTGCTCAGGCCGCTTGTGTCCACGTCGACATCCACATCGACATCAACGTCTACCTTGGTCTCGACGGTGTTTTCGATCTTGTTTTCGATGTTGTTGTCGATCTTGTTGTCGACCGTGTTGTCGACATCGTTGTCGAGATCGTTATCTACCTTGTTGTCGAGCTTGTTGTCGACGGTATTCTCGTTCTTGTTTTCATTCTCATTCTTGTTGTCGTTGTCGTTGTCGTTCTCGTTCTCGCTCTTGGAATCCAACGACTGAACGGCGAACTGCAATTGGCCCTGACCCTGGCCTTGACCCTGGCCTTGGCCCTGCAACTGAGCCTGGAGGTTGGCTTGCGCCTGCAACTGGTCTTGCTTCTGGTCCTGGTCCTGATCCTGGTTGTTCCTGGGGTCGTACTTCTTCTTTGGGCTACCCATGACGAGCTCCTGAGGTTGGAGCATCGCGAGCGGAACGAGATCGCTGATCTTCTAAGTCTGCGGTCTGCGAAGCGCGGCGCTGCTCTGCAATGTCGGTTCTTCCGACTGCCGGCACCGCGTGATTGCGGATGCCAGCCCTGTCAGTTTGCCGACACACCCTCGCCAACAACATGCATGCATTCGATCTGACGTTGTATCTTGCGATATCAACCATCGACACACGTCACGTTCAGGAGATTCGAGAATGCCGATGAGACCACGACGACGGCACAAAGTTCCGTTGTCGCCGGATAGCGTCAGGCCACCTTGGTAGGAAGGTCTTTCTGCTGCACGCCGCCGCAGACATGCGCTTCGAGGCGCGGAAGAAGATCCCAGATGTCGCGATTGATCTTCGTCATCTCGGTGGTTGTCCGCAGCATCTCCTGCAGCCGGCTTTCATCCAACGCCTTTATCTCTCCGAATCTCAGGCTGGACTTGGTTTCCGTCAATCGCATCGACTGAGTGTGGGTGATGGCGCCTGTGGAATCGAAGATGAACATGCAATGATTCAGTTCATTGCGAACCCGGGTGGATTCGGAAAAGCGTTCGACAAGCGCAGTCAGACTCCTGGCGAGCGCCTTGTCGGTTACTCTGATCTTGGCCAACCGCTGGATCAGATCGAGTCTCGCACGGGTGGTGTTCAGCGTGGCGAACACGACGGCGGCCGAAGCTTCATCTGTTCGCAACAGGATCATCAGGACGTAGATGAAGAGACTTTCGTTGTTCGACCAGCTGCAGATGAGGTTGCCCATTAAGGCGTGAACGAATGTGCGACGATCCGCGGAAGCCGGGGCAGCGGCCGCCAGCACTTCGAAATCCGGCTTTGGGGGCAGCTTGCTGACAAACATCGTATGCGTCCGCGACGTGCAAGGCCGAGAGGATACTATCGTATCTGCTTGGCCACTGCGGATGTACGTATCGAAAGATATAATAGCGAAGGTTGTGGAGCGTGATTCTTAAAATCGAAGAATGAAAACGCACTTTAATGACCCAGTTTTGACGACATCTCGTCACACTCCAGCTTCTTGGCATCCCTTCCGTATAGGAGTAAACTTTTTCTGAACAATTTTGACGTTAAGTGAACTAATTAATAGCGACCAGCGCGATTTGGAAAGAATCTATCGATAGCATCACAAAGTCCGGGGGCGCGTTATGTCAGTCCCACCTAAGAAGACGGTGTTTATTGTAGACGCAATGGCTTTTCGACGAGCTCGAGCAGAGAGCTTTTTAAGTCCTTGGGCCAGGAACGAACAGGTTGAGCTGATTTCGCTCGGTCCTAAAGAGGCGCACATCAAGCTCGTCGAGCGCAGCGACTGCGACATGCTGATCTACAGCGTCGGCGCTCCCTCCGCGCTTGAGGTATTCAACGAGATCCAGGTGCTGCATATGCTGCGCCGGGAGGCAGCGCTGGCAATCGTCTCCGACGACGAAAATCCCGCGACCATCATCGCAGCGATCCGTTCGGGAGCCAGGGGCTACTTCAGCAATTCGATGCCTCCGGATCTTGCACTGCAAGCGCTTTCATTCGTTCTGCGCGGTGGAACCTATTTTCCTCCTGCCGTCATCATGGCCGGTCGCGCATTCGGTGGAACGTCGCCGATAGAATTCGGGCCGCCGGATTTGGCTCCGGAGCAGACGGTTCCGGACCCTGAGCAACAAAATCAGGCGCCGATGGGCCCGGATGGCGGGCTTTACGAGCCACAAGGCGCCCTTTTTAATGGAAAGTCCCCCGGTATCCAGCGTGGCAACGGCTCCGAAAGTGCTCGGCCTGCGCCCGAGTTTACCGAGCGGCAGTATGCGGTTCTCGCCTGCCTGTGCCAGGGTGATCCCAACAAGGTTATCGGTCGCAAGCTCGGAATGACCGAGACAACCGTGAAAGTCCATGTCCGGGAGATCATGCGCAAGCTTGGCGTGTGCAACCGCACGCAAGTCGCCATCGCCGCCGGCCGCAGCGTCGGCTCCGACGGCGTCGACCTCGTCCCCTCGGACTCGCCGCCTATGGTCAAATCCTCCGCTCCCCATTAGCGATTCATGTCCCGCGTTGCGGACGCACCATGCATTGGCAAGGCTTTGCGAACGCTATTGGACCAGGGACGTCTTTCGCTCCGAAAGCGTCCCCGGCCACAGGGGGCTGTTCCGGGGTCGCCTTCGGAGGTGGGGCTGGCATTCACCGAAGTTCAGAGACTTCTTCTTGCAGGGCAAAGCATAGCATCGATCGGGTTCCCGCACTGAATGGCATCGGCGCAGGCACGGGATCATTGGTGTTAATCCTTTCGACGCCGCGAGGCTCAGCGTCCGATCGGAGAGAGCCAACGCGCCCGCCAGCGTTTACCGGCACTAGCGTGTGTCGCTGAGGCGATAGCGCACGGCGACGGCGCGGCAACCTCTCAGGACCGAAAACGGCCGTTCGGCCGCATTCCCCAAGAAATATTCAAGGAACTTTCCAGATGGATCGTGGCCCCTGCGATGGCGGCGCCTCTTTGCAATGCCGCAATATATGATTACCATCATATAACAATCCGTGCACGAACAGGAGAACCTATCATGTCCGCAGCCGCCGATCCCGTCGTCATCCTTTCTGCCGTCCGCACGCCGCTTGGCCGCTTCATGGGCGAACTGTCTCCCCTCAGCGCGCACAAGCTCGGGGCTCACGTGATCGGCGCGGCGCTGGAGCGGGCTCAACTCGCGCCGGAACGCATTGACGAGGTCTTCATGGGCAATGTGCTGCCGGCCGGACAGGGCCAGGCACCGGCACGACAGGCCGCGCGCGGCGCCGGACTACCGGACGCCACCGGCGCCACCACCGTCAATAAGGTGTGCGGCTCCGGCATGAAGGCGACCATGCTGGCCCACGACATCATCAACGCCGGCTCCGCTGCCATCGTGCTGTCCGGCGGCATGGAGAGCATGTCGAACGCGCCCTATCTCCTCGCGAAGGCGCGCGGCGGCTACCGCGCCGGCCATGACCGGATCATCGATCACATGATGATGGACGGGCTGGAAGACGCCTATGAGACCGGCCGCTCGATGGGCGATTTTGGCGAGGCTACCGCGGAAGCCTATCAATTCACCCGCAAGGACCAGGACGCTTACGCGATCGAGACGCTGACCCGTGCGCGCAAGGCGGTGGAGAGCGGCGCGTTCAGGGCCGAGATCGCGCCGATTACGCTATCCGAGAAAGCCGGTCCGCGCGTCATCGCCAGTGACGAGCATCCGCTCAAGGTGGACCCTTCCAAGATTCCCGGATTGAAGCCGGCGTTCCGCGCAGGTGGCACCATCACGCCGGCCGCCTCCTCCGCCAATGCCGACGGCGCCGCTGCCCTCATCCTGGCCAGGCTCTCGCGCGCCGATCGCGAGGGCTTGCCGGTGCTGGCCGAGATCAAGGGCCACGCCACCCACAGCCAGGAACCGCAATGGTTCACCACCGCGCCGATCCCCGCGATCCGCAAGCTGCTAGACAAGGTCGGCTGGTCGGTCTCCGACGTCGGCCTGTTCGAGATCAACGAAGCGTTTGCCGTGGTCGCCATGGCGGCGCAGAAGGATCTCGGCATTCCCGCCGAGAAGCTCAACGTCAATGGCGGCGCCTGCGCGCTCGGTCATCCGATCGGCGCCACCGGCGCACGCTTGATCGTGACGCTGCTGCATGCGCTGGAAGCACGAAACCTGAAACGCGGCATCGCCACGCTGTGTATCGGCGGCGGTGAAGCGACCGCCATCGCCGTCGAGCGCATGACGCGCTGATCGAGCGATCTGAAGGAAGCGAGCGGCGCGAACGCCGTCGCTCGCTTCTTTCCCTTCAAGCCGCCATCTTCCCCGCCGGGAGGGAGGCGGCTTTCAAATGCCTGGTCGCCGCGCGCCTGACCTTTTCGAAGGCCAGCGTTTCGATCTGGCGGACGCGCTCGCCGGAAATCGACAGCTCGCGCCCGAGGTCCTCCAGGCTCGGCGGATTCTCACTCATCCGCCGCGCTTCGAACACGCGGCGCTCCCGCGCGGTCAGCACATCGAGGGCTGAATGGAGCGCCCTGGTCCGTTGCGTGCCTTCATCCTGATCGGTGACGATTGCCTCCGCGCTCGGCGACTGATCAACCAGCATCGCCTCCCATTCGGCCGGTCCGTCGTCGCCGATCGGCACATTCAGCGAGAGGTCTCCGGTCAAACGGCTGTTCATCTCGATCACTTCGCGAACGGGGACGGCGAGCTCGCGGGCGACGGCCTCGGCCACTTCCTGCGTGAGCCCTTCTCTATCGCCTCCGAACTTGCGCATGGCGCGCTTCAGGCCAAAGAACAGCTTTCGCTGGGCGGCCGTCGTCCCGATCTTGACCAGCGACCGCGACCGCAGAATGTAATCGTGGATGGCAGCCTTGATCCACCACAGCGCATAGCTGGAAAACCGGGCGCCACGTCCGGGCTCGAAATGCGAGGCCGCGATGACGAGGCCGAGATTGGCCTCGCCGATCAGATCGGCGAGCGGAAGGTCGTATCTCTGGTAGCGGCGCGCGACCTTCGCCGCCAGCCGGAGATGGCTGGTGACGAGTGCGTCAGTAGCTGCGCGGTCGCGATGCTCCTGCCAGCGGCGTGCAAGCTGCTGCTCCCGCGCCGGTTCGAGCAGAGCGTATCGCTTGATGAGAGATGCATATTCATCGACGAGGTCTCGCGATCTGTCCGCGGTCAGCATCTCCCGCCTGTCTGACATCAACGTTGTGCTGTGGGCGTTCATGGGTGGCTCCAATCCATCAGGTCCGGCGCGCAGACCCTAGGAGAAGACACCGCAACGCAGCCATTAAATTGGAATTGAGGAATCTAAATTCGCTGTTAGCGTCCGCAAACGCTTCGATCCCGGTCTCAAGATCGCGCGATCGTGTTGTGGGCGAGATCGCAAAACATCGATCGGTGAGCCTTCCCTCGCACCCGCACGAGTTCGACCGCCGCTTCCCCGTGCGAACCTTTGCTCGCGGCACTGATCAATTCAGCTTTGTAAAACGCAATTTAGTGGGCCGACGTCGCGCACGTCCTACATCTCCACATGCATCCGCTGAGCGATGCAGCTTCAAGCGAGCAGTTCGCGTTCGGAAAAAGGCGCCCGTTGCGGCGCACGGCCGCGCTTGCGCGGCCAGGCGAACGCTCGCATCGACATGTGGAGAAGAACAATGACCTCGATCAAGACAATCGCCGTCGCAGGATTGCTGTCGATGCTGGCAGCGGCACCGGCCCTCGCGCAAGAAGCCATCCAGGAGCCGGGTGCTTTTGCATTCTATTACCCGAATCTGGACGTGCTGAATGGCGGTGCGCCTACGCCGGCTTACAGAATGGAAGGACTGCCGCCTTCCGTGATGCAGGCCTATAACGAAAGGGAAAGCGGCATGACCGGCCCCACTGTCTGGCATCATCGGCAGGTCCACCACGCATCCCGCGCCGAACATGACGACCGCCGCCATGGGTGATGGTGGCGGGCAGCTATCCTATGTCTGACCGCCCTGCTCATCGGGGCAAACGATCTCCACCCGGCCTCCCGGGCCGGCGTGGATGATCAGGCGAAATCCGTGCAGCTTTACGATCGCCGAAACCAGGTTGAGGCCAAGGCCGACACCGGGCGTGTTGCGGATCTTGTCCGAGCGATAGAACCGGCGCAGCACGGCTTCGTGCTCGTGCTCGCTGATCCCCGGACCCGTATCCCTCACCCGCAGAATGGTTTCCCCTTCGCCGCGCAGCAGGTCAAGCTCGACGCTTCCGTTCCGGGGCGTGAATTTGATGGCATTGTCGACGAGGTTGGCGACTGCCTCCAGCAGCAAGTCCCGGTCGCCGCGCACGGAAAGCGCGGCTGGTATGTTCGCGCTGAGCGCAATCTGCTTGTCTTCGGCGATCGGCTCGTACATGTCGCAGACTTCGCGCAGCATCTCGCCGAGCGCAACGTCACCGAATGCGGATGACCGGCGGCTGTTCTCGATCTCGGCGAGTCGCAGCAACGCCGTGACGATCGACAGCGACTGGTCGATGCCGGCGATAGCCTTGTCGGCGGCCTGCTGGAGCTGCTCCAGGGTGGTCGCGTTGGTACGGCCGCGCTCGAGCGTCAGGCGTGCGCGCGTCAGCGGCGTTCGCAGATCGTGGGCGATGTCGTTGCCGACGCCGGCCAGCGCGTTGATCGTCGTCTCCAGCTCGTCGAGCATGCCGTTGACGATGCCGGCGAGCCGCGAGAACGGCTCATCGATGTTCCGGTGCGGCAGCCGCTCGCGCAGATCTCCGGCGATGATGCGCTGGACCCGCAGATTGACCTCCTCGACGCGCCTGCGGGCGCGCGCACTGAGCCAGGCGCCGGCCAGTAACCACAGACAGAATGCAGGCAACAGGCCGAGCGCGAGCGCAGCTCCGACGACCCTGAAGACCTCAGCTGTTTCATCGACATTTCGCCCGATCACCAATATGTCGCCGTTATCGAGCCGGCGCGCGACGGTTCTAACCGATGTTGCGCCGACCTCCTTGTTATCGAGACGTGTCAGCGGCACGCTCCGAGCCGGTGCGCCGATCTCGAGTCCGTCCGGCAGGGCCGCGATGTTGCCGGCAAGCCGGTTCCTCCCGGCATCGAATATGCCCGAGAACTGGACGCCGCGCGAATCCTGCTCAAGACGATCGTCGAGCGCACTGATCATGCGCTCGCGCGGCAATCCGGCGAAGAAGCCCGCTTGTGTCGTGATCATGTTGTCGGAACGTGCGATCAGGTAGTCGTCGATCCTGAAGTAGATGAACCCGAACAGTATGATGACGAAGATTGCGAATAGGCCCGCCAGCGCCGCGGTCCGGTGAAACGTCTTCGAGCGGATGAACTGCAACTGAAACTTCCCGAGCCTGCCGTCCGATTACCTTGCCGGCCCGACGGCGCGGGCATCCGGCAAGGTCGCCAAAAATCAGTCAGGGCACGGCGCGCAGAATGAACCCGGCACCGCGGACATTGTGGATCATCGGGGTGTCGCTCGGACCGTCGACCTTGTGCCGCACGCGGCCCATGTGGACGTCGACCAGGTTGGTGGCCGGAACGAATTTGTAGTTCCAGACCTCCTCGAGCAGCATCGCACGCGTCAAGAGCTGGTCGCTCCGCCGCATCATGTATTCGAGCAGGCGAAACTCGCGCGGCAAGAGGTCGATCTTGCGCTCGCCGCGCTTTGCCGTGCGCTCGATCAGGTCGAGCTCGAGCTGGCCGACACGCAGTTTGGTCTCGCGCGTTTCCGGCGGGCGACGCAGCAATGCCTCTATTCGCGCGACCAATTCGACGATCGCAAACGGCTTGGTGAGATAGTCATCGCCCCCCATCCGCAATCCGCGCACACGGTCATCGACCGCGCCAAGCGCGCTCAGCACCAGGACCGGGGTGCGCACCTGATCCTTTCGCAAGGATTCTATGACGGTAAGGCCGTCCATCCCCGGCAGCAGGCGGTCGACGATCATGGCATCCGGCCGCAAGTCGCGCGCCTTGGCAAGACCGTCCAATCCGTCGGACGACCATTCGACCTCAAAGCCGCGATCGGCAAGCTCGGCGGTGATTTCCCCGGCCGTCTCGTCGTCATCCTCTATGAGAAGAACCTTCGTCATCTGATCGGTCCGATTTGCCATCAAGATACCCTCTCGCCGTCAGGTGGCAATGGCGACGTTCACACGCCGCATCGTTCATGGAGCCGGACGGCGCTGCCATCCCTTCCGGAATCGGGCGGGCGCCATCCGCCCGGCGGCCATTCCGCCGCCTCGGTACGAGCACAGCGGGCCCGTGCCAGACAGTTAGCCCTCGCCAGCGCGTCGCGCCAATAAATAGCAATTTAATGAACCGGCGGGCCTGCATTGCCCGATCCGGCCGACGCGATTTTGGCAAATCGTGGCCCGCATTGCCGTCACGCCGAGTTGAAAGCGCGTGAAGCGATATTCCTTTGGACGAGGACGGGCCAGCCGCACGTCAGAGGAAGAAGCCAGCCCGGCTTCCCCTCACCGAATGGAGAATACCCATGCGCAAAGTGAAACTCCTGTCGGCTGCGTTACTCGCCGCAGCCACCCTTGCTACTCCGGCGCTCGCCGCCACGCACACCTCGCGGCATGTCGTAACCAACGACAATACGAGTATGGCGTCCGTCATGCGTTCGGCCGATCGCGATAGCTGCATCCGCGCCCCGGACGTCGGCGCCTATGCCACTCAACCGTGGACCGTGCCGCCTTGTGAGCCCAACACGGGTTACTGATCCGCGCGCTGCGATGTGACGACACTTGACGGGCTGGCGGGATTTCCTCCGCCAGCCCGTCTTCTTTGCTGTGCGCCAAGGCGTTCGCCTTTGAAGCCCGTAGCGCTGCTCTGGTTCGTGAGCGTGACTAACGCCGAATTTAATGGATGCCTTGTGCATCGCACCTACCTGTCACTCATCCGACGTTTCGTCCGCGCGACCGACTGAAGCTCGCGCGTCGCGGCGCCGAACAATCTGACTGAAAAGGAGTGTCACGATGAAACGGATGATCACGATACTGGCAACAGCTCTGCTTGCTTCCAGCCTGGTGACCGGTGCGGCTGAGGCCCGCGGGGGCGGTGGTGGCGGCGGTCATGGCGGAGGTTTTGGCGGCGGAGGCTTCGGTGGCGGCGGCCATATGGGCGGCGGCTTCGGCGGCGGTCACATTGGCGGCTTTGGTGGCGGCGCCCATATCGGCGGCTCGGCGGCGAGAAACTTTGTCAGGCGTGGGGCGAGCCACTGGGCTGCAAAGCTTGGTGCACAGTGCACCCTCAAAAGCTGCGGACCGCGACCGGAAACTTCTTCGATGCCACGCCGCAGATTATCAAAAGCAGCACCCGCATGACGCATCAAGTTCTCGCCTGCAGGCGTTAGCCGGACAGACCGGGCACTTCGCTCGAAAAGCGTGGTGCTCATCGTGCTTTCAAGCTTGCGGATGGCGTGGCTGACCGCGCTAGGCGTCAAATGCAGTTCGTCTGCCGCGTCGCTGAAGGAGCCAGTACGCGCAGCCGCTTCGAAGGCGCGGATAGCCGAGATCGGGATACTCGACAGCAGCATCCCATGAGTGAACCAGATTCACATATCCAAGACAACTGCGCGTTTGTCCCGGAAATGACCTGAGCGTACCAAATGCGGTCAAGAAGGCCGGCTGCCACGGCGCCAAAAAACATCGACCAGGGAGGATAGAAATGCTGCTTCGCGGCAAAACGGCAATCATTACGGGTGCGGCCTCGCCGCGCGGCATTGGCCTCGCGACCGCCAGACGGTTTGCGGAAGAAGGCGCGCGCATTGCAATCCTTGATATCGATGGCCCCGCGGCGATCACCGCGGCCCAAGGTCTCGAGCAGTCCGGAGAGCAGGCACATATCGGGGTTGCGTGTAACGTCGCCGACCAAAGCTCCTGCGCGAAAGCCGTTGAAACCGTTATTGGCGCCTTCGGTCAGATTGACATTCTGATCAACAACGCCGGCATTACCCAGCCGGTAAAATTCCTCGACATCAAGCCGGACGACTGGGATCGCATCCAGGATGTCAATCTCAAGGGAATACTGTTCCTGTCTCAAGCGGTGATTCCGTACATGCAGAAGCGCAAAGCGGGATCGATTGCATGCATGTCGTCCGTTTCCGCGCAGCGCGGCGGCGGCATCTTCGGCGGACCGCACTATTCCGCAGCAAAGGCCGGCGTACTTGGGCTTGCGAAGGCTATGGCGCGTGAATTCGGTGCCGATGGAATCCGCGTCAACTGCGTCACCCCGGGTTTGATCGGAACGGACATCACGTCCGGAAAGCTCACGGACGAAATGAGGTCAAAAATCCTCGAAGGCATTCCGCTCGGCAGGCTCGGCGAAGCCAAGGACGTCGCGGGGATCTACACGTTTCTCGCTTCGGATCTGTCCGCCTATGTCACGGGCGCCGTGATCGATGTCAACGGCGGGATGCTCATTCACTGAGCGCAGCGAAGGAGAAAAAAAATGGATACCGCGAAAACGCTTTCCAACGCGCCCACGCTTGCGCAGCGCGCCCGCAACATTCGCCGCAATGCGCTGCGTATGGGCGAGGTTCAAGGCCAGGGCTATATCGCGCAGGCGCTCGATATCGCGGACGTGTTGGCCGTCGCCTACTTTCACGCGATGCGCTACCGTCCGGAAGAGCCTTCGTGGGAAGATCGCGACCGATTTCTCCTCTCAAATGGTCACTACGCCATCGCGCTCTACGCCGCATTGATCGAGGCGGGGATCGTTCCCGAAGCTGAACTTGAGACCTATGGGTTTGACGAAAGCCGGCTCCCGATGTCGGGCATGGCGTCCTATACGCCTGGCATGGAAATGTCCGGTGGCTCTTTGGGTCTGGGATTAAGCATCGCAGTTGGCATGGGCCTCGGGTTGAAGCGCAAGGGCTCCCATAGCCGCGTCTACACGCTGTTCTCGGACGGTGAACTCGACGAGGGCTCCAAATGGGAAGCGATGATGTCGGCAGCACATCACAAGCTCGATAATCTTATCGCGATCATCGATGTCAACAACCAGCAGGCCGATGGACCCTCGAAGCAGATGATGGGGTTCGAGCCATTGGTTGACAAGCTCGAGGCCTTCGGCTGGTTCGTGCGCCGGGTCGACGGCAACGATCTCGATGCCGTCGTGGCGGCCTTCGATGCAGCGCGTTCGCATCCCGAACCGCAACCGCGCGTAATCGTCGCTGACACGCTCATGGGAAAAGGCGTTCCGTTCCTTGAACAGCGTGAAAAGAACCATTTCATCCGGGTCGAGCCGCACGAATGGCAGCTCGCGCTGGCAGAACTCGATGCGGGAGACAAGTCATGAAGTCTGCAGCCTCACCCACGCCCGGGAAACCGCGGCTCACCACCTCGGCAATGATCGCGTCGATCGCAGCCGAGGGGCAAAGGACGAAGCCGGCGCCGTTCGGTCACGCGCTCGTCGAACTGGCTCGGAGCCGACCCGAGGTCGTCGGACTAACGGCCGATCTCGGCAAGTACACGGACCTGCATATCTTCGCGAAGCAGTTTCCGGATCGCTACTATCAGATGGGTATGGCCGAGCAACTGCTCTTCGGCTCAGCCTCGGGTCTGGCGGCTGAAGGCTTCATGCCGTTCGCGACGACTTATGCGGTGTTCGCGTCCCGACGTGCCTACGATTTTATCCACCAGACGATCGCCGAAGAGGACCGGAACGTAAAGATCGCCTGCGCCTTGCCCGGCCTCACCTCCGGCTATGGACCGAGCCACCAGGCGGCTGAAGACCTCGCCCTGTTTCGAGCGATACCGAACATGACGGTGATCGATCCCTGCGACGCTCACGAGATCGAACAGATCGTTCCGGCCATCGCGGCGCATCAGGGGCCGGTCTATATGCGGCTGTTGCGCGGCCAGGTACCGCTTGTACTGGACGAGTACAACTACCGCTTTGAGATCGGCAAGGCCTCGCTAATCCGTGACGGTCGCGATGTCCTGATCATTTCCTCGGGCATCATGACCATGCGCGCACTGGAGGCCGCAAAAGCGCTTACCGACGACCGCGTCGATGCAGCCGTGCTGCACGTTCCGACGATCAAGCCGCTCGATGAGCAAGCGATCCTGCACGAAGCTGGCAAGCCCGGTCGTCTCGTTGTTGTGGCTGAGAACCACACCGTCATCGGCGGCCTCGGAGAGGCCGTTGCGGCCTTGTTGATGCGTTCCGGCATCCATCCGATCTTCCGTCAGATCGCATTGCCCGACGAGTTTCTTGCCGCGGGGGCGCTTCCCACGCTGCATGATCGCTACGGTATTTCGACTGCCGAAGTCGCACGGCAGATCAAGGGGTGGCTGCGCTAAGCGCGCACCGCCATTCGTCAAGTTCGACTGAGGAAACATCGCTCCGCGGCATCGCCGCGGAGAACGATGGCTGCTGCCCGATGCCGGCGCCCGAGAGCCGGCCGAAGCTGCAGTTAGGTGCCGCTGCTGAACAGACCACTTCGCATCAAAAAGGAGGAAGCCATGACTCAACCCAAACCGATTGCCATCACTCGTCGCAAGTTGCTCCTGGCCGGCGCAGCCGTTCCGTTGTGCGCCATACTCACTCGCCCCGCCGCAGCGGCGGAGTTCACCTACAAGCTTGCGACCGGGCAGGACCCGACGCATCCCGTCAACGTTCGCGCCAAGGAAGCCACCGATCGTATCCGGGAGGCGACCAGCGGACGTCTCGAAATCAACCTCTTTCCGGCCAATCAGCTCGGTTCAGATACCGACCTCCTGACGCAGGTCCGGAACGGAAGCGTCGAATTCTTCAACCTGTCCTCTCTGATCCTCGCCACCCTCGTGCCGGCCGCGGGCATGGTGAACCTGGGCTTCCTCTTTCCCAACTACGACGCGGTATGGAAAGCCATGGACGGCGATCTCGGCGCATACATCCGTGCGCAGATCGCAAAAATGCCGATCATGACGGTGTCCAAGCCATGGGACAACGGATTTCGACACATCACGTCGTCGGGGCGGGAGATCAAGACGCCGGAGGACCTCAAGGGTTTCAAGCTCAGGGTGCCAGCAGCACCAAATCTGACTTCGTTGTTCCTTTCGCTCGGGGCTGGCCCGGCGCCGATCAACTTCAACGAAGTTTATTCCGCGCTGCAGACCAAGGTCGTCGATGGTCAGGAAAATCCCCTTCCGATCATTGCGACGGCACGTCTGTATGAAGTTCAGAAGACCTGCAGCCTGACTGGCCATGTCTGGGACAATTACTGGATCCTCGGCAACAAGCGCGCGTTCCAGAAGCTGCCGCAAGACGTGCAGGCAATCGTCACGCGCGAATTCGATCGCTCGGCCAATGACGAGCGGAGTGACATCGCGAAGCTCAGCGAGTCGCTGCGCACCGATCTGACCGCAAAGGGGATGCAGTTCCTCGAAGTAGATCGATCGGTCTTCCGCCAGGCGCTGGCGAAGACAAGCTTCTATTCCGACTGGAAGGCCAAGTTCGGTGAAGAAGCCTGGGTGCAGCTTGAGAAAGCCGCCGGCAAGCTGGGATGACCGCCATGGAACACGCACACATAGATGGGGCTGAAATTGCCCTTCCGAGCCCGGCATCCGGATGGCGCAAAGCTGTCGTGGGCTTGAACAAAGCGCTCAAGCCTATCGTGGCAATCCCCGCCGCATTATTGGTCGTTGCGGAGGTTATCGTCCTTCTTGTCGGCATCGTTTCCCGCTACGTGCTTCACGCGCCGATTGTCTGGTCGGACGAACTGGCCGGCATTCTCTTCCTATGGCTCGCTATGCTGGGATCTGTCGTCGCGTTCCAGCGAGCCGAACATATGCGGATGACCGCGGTCATTGGCATGATCCGCCCTGAAGCGAGGTTGTTCCTCGATGTCTTCGCGACCGCCGCGTCGTTGGCGTTCCTGCTTTTGGTCATTCACCCGGCGTTCGAGTTCGCGGCCGACGAAGTGTTCGTCACCACTCCCGCTCTGGGAATAGTCAACACTTGGCGCGCCGCCGCGCTTCCAGTCGGCATCGGCTTGATGCTGATCGTCGCAACCCTGAGGCTGGCAGCAACGACCAACCTTAAGCACCTTGCGACGGCTGTCGTTGCTGTGGGAGCACTGGTTGCGATACTCGCGCTACTGGCGCCAGTTTTGAAGCCGCTCGGCAATCTCAACTTGCTGATCTTCTTCGTGTTCATCGTCGGCGCCATGGTTTTCGCGGCAGTGCCGATCGCCTTCGCGTTCGGCTTGGCGACCGTCGGCTACATAACGCTCACCACCAGCACGCCCGACGTGGTCGTCATCGGCCGCATGGACGAAGGTATGAGCCATCTCATCCTGCTTGCGGTGCCGCTGTTCGTGTTCCTCGGGTTGTTAATCGAAATGACTGGCATGGCCCGCGCCATGGTCGGCTTCCTTGCCAGCCTGCTTGGTCACGTCCGGGGCGGCCTCCATTATGTGCTGGTCGGTGCCATGTATTTGGTCTCTGGAATCTCGGGATCGAAGGCGGCCGACATGGCAGCAGTAGCGCCCGTGCTTTTTCCCGAAATGACCAAGCGCGGCGCTAAGCCTGGCGACCTCGTCGCACTCCTTGCGGCCACCGGCGCTCAGACCGAGACCATTCCACCGTCCCTGGTGCTGATTACGATCGGATCGGTGACCGGCGTTTCGATCGCGGCGCTGTTCACGGGTGGCCTGCTGCCGGGAATTGTGTTGGCAATCGGGCTCTGTGTAGTGGTGTGGTGGCGATACCGTAGAGAGGACTTGTCACACGTTCAGCGGGCAACGGGTCGAGAAATCGGTCGCGCGTTCCTGATTGCGATTCCTGCCATTGCCCTTCCCTTTGTGATCCGCGCTGCCGTTGTCGAAGGCGTCGCGACTGCTACTGAGGTCTCGACGATAGGCATCGTCTATTCCATCCTGGCTGGGCTCCTCATTTATCGCCAGTTTGACTGGCGTCGCCTCTATCCAATGTTGGTCGAGACGGCGGCTTTATCCGGTGCGATCCTCTTTATTATCGGTGCGGCAACAGGAATGGCCTGGGCCCTAACCCAGTCGGGCTTCTCGGCTTCGCTTGCAACGTTCATGACCTCCTTGCCGGGTGGGGTGTCCGTCTTTCTCGTCGTGACCATCATCGCGTTCGTCATCCTGGGGAGCGTACTCGAGGGTATCCCCGCCATCGTGCTGTTCGGTCCTTTACTGTTCCCGATTGCGCGCCAAGTCGGTGTGCACGAGGTTCACTATGCAATGGTCGTCGTTCTCGCTATGGGGATTGGTCTTTTCGCCCCGCCCTTCGGCGTCGGCTATTACGCGGCGTGCGCCATCAGCCGGATTCATCCCGACGAAGGCATGGGACCGATCGTAGGTTACATCGTCGCCTTGCTGATCGGCACGCTGGTAGTGGCGGCCGTGCCGTGGATCTCTATCGGCTTTCTTTAAACCTTGCATCGAAGAATGCGAGGCGCGGAGATCGTTTGCACGCCTCGTTCCCCCGGCGGTTGATAGGGTTGGAACGGTGAGCTACGGCGAGCTGAACAGCCTGTTCGAACACTTCTTCGCCTTGGTCGAGGCTGCGGTTCGTCTTCCACCGGGTTCGGAGCGACGAGCTGCCTTCAGGGATGTGCGCGATTGCGGAGCACGCATCGATCAGATCGCCGCGCGGCTCTTGAAGCAAGATCGGAGTTGATCTTGGATCAATTCCCATCGGCGGGCTCAATCCAGTCGATGTGAGCTAACGCCGGTGCCATGTCCGTTAAAGGGTCATTGGCCGGCATTCGCTTGGCAATTTACCAACGTACAGTCGGGGTGCCGAACGAGATCACTCAACCTTCTCCAAGCATCGGCCCGGGGCGACGCTGCTGCGCGTTTAGTTCAGCGCGCTCATGCTTGTTGTCGCTGGATTTTCTTTGCTCTCTCGGTGCACGTCGTGCACACACTGCCCTTTAACTGATTGAAGATATTGAACTCTCGCTCCAATCCATCATGGGCGCGCAAGAAAATTTCCAGCGTAAGCCGTTCATTTCGTTGATCTATTTTGCTTCCAACCGATCCTTTATGTGATCGGACCGACTGAGGAATTCCGTGCGACCAAGCATCGGAATCCTAGTTCTTCTAGAATCAAATAGGTCCAGATTGGAAGTGAAAATCGCGCTTTCGCATTCTCAGTGCACACAGCGTGCACACGAAAGTTGAAGTGCACACGCGTAGATGCGCGAACACCTAACTGGAGGCAGAGCCATGATCAAAGATATTCTTGTCAACCTGTCTTATGGGGCATCGCAAGATGGCGTCTCTAAGTATGCCTTATCGGTTGCGGAGACATTCGGCGCACACATCATGGGGACCGCCTTCTATCCGGCAGTGGTCGGTGGCGTTGACCTGTCGGCTAACTTCATTCGAGCACAGCAAGCTGAAGCCCGAAAACGCGCAGAGTCCGTGGCCACCGCGTTTGACGAGGCGACGCGGCGCGCCGGCGTTTCAGTCGAAACACGCAGAATTGAAACTGACGTCGGCGACGTACCAACCCAGTTCGCGCATCTCGCAAGACGACTCGATCTTTCCGTCATTGGCCAATTTGAAGGGGCCCGAGATCATCGAACCACGAATATCGTCCTTGAGGCAGCGCTGTTCGAATCCGGAAGACCGGTGCTCATCGTACCTTTTATTCAGACGGATCGCCTCAAACTCGATCATGTCATGGTGTGCTGGGATGGCAGCCGGGCAGCCGCCCGAGCGATCGCCGATGCCATGCCGTTTCTTACCCGCTCCGGCAAGACGAGTATTGTTGTTGCGGACACTCAGAGCGCCAAAAGCGCAGACCTTCCGGGTTCGGATATCGCGACCCATCTGTCCCGTCACGGAGTAAACGCCGCGATCGAGCGCATTCCCGTCAGCAAGATCGATGTTTCCAATGCAATCCTGTCATATGCAGCCGATACAGGTGCCGACCTCATTGTCATGGGCGGGTACGGGCATTCCCGGCTGCGGGAATTTATTCTTGGCG